>DAPKRP010000844.1:0-5051 GCA_031800515.1 Polyangiaceae bacterium LLY-WYZ-14_1
GCGGCGGCGGCTGCGGAGGCGGGAGCCACGCCGTCTTCCTCGCCCGCGGGGCCGCCGGGGACGACGTGGGCGCCTACGTCGACGCCCTCGAAGACGCCCTCCTCGTCGAAGCGGTCGGCGTCCCCGGCCGCGGCGGCGCCGGCGGCCCGTCCCCAGCGTCCCCCGGCGGCGATGGCCGGGACGGCTCGGGTCAGGCGCTCCTGGTGAGGTGATGCGAACGCGACCGTCCCGGCGCGAGCAGGAGTACTAGACGCTAGACTAGTCTAGTCGTCGGTGACGCGACGGATGGTCAGGATGAAGTCGCCGAAGGCGGTCCCGTCGAAGCCGTCGACCACGAGCAGGAAGGCGTCTTCCGCATCGGCGGCCAGGGTCACCAGGGGGGTGAGCTCGTCGTCGTCGTCGTCGCAGGCGAGGGGCGCCTGGTCGTCGAGGCAGCCGCGGTAGATGGTGAGGACGGCATCGAAGTCGCTTCCGGCCGTGTCGATGCGGTAGCGACCGGCGGTCGGGGCGGTCCATCGGATCGAGACGTCCCGACCGCCCAGGCCGGCGCAGGGGGCGTCGAAGTCGTCGCTGAGGTCCGTCGTGCTCCCGGTCAGCCGAGCCTGGTCGACCGTCCCGAGGTCGACGCTGGGGCAGCCCGGACCTCCGAGGCAGCGCCAGACGAAGCGCTCCACGGCCAGGGTGTCCGCCGGCGGGGCCTCCGGGCAGGCGTCTCGGGCGAGCTCCCGTTCCCCGGCGCAGCGGGAGCGGGCGGACCCTCCGTCGCCCTCGCCGTCCCCTTCGCAGGTGGCGTCGGAGGCGTCGAGGCAGGCGGCGGCGGCGGCGTCCGCCTCGGCGGTGCAGGCCAGCCGTTCCCGGAGCTCCTGGGCTCGGGGCAGCCGGGCCCGCCTCCCCGCCTCCCGGCAGTCGCGGGTCGCGATGCCGCCGAGGCGGTCGGCGATGCAGCGACCTCGGTCCGCCTCTCCGAGCTCGCAGCGGCAGGTCGCCTCCGCCCAGGCGAGCTCCCCCTCCCGGGCGGCGAAGGCGACGGCGGTCGGGTCGTTCGGCCCGCAGGCGATCCCCAGCGCCCCGGCGACGAAGAGCCCGAAGGGCGCGGCCGGGCGTTTTCTCCCGGGACGGCCTCCGCTCATCGCGGAACGTCGTCGAGGATCGCCTGGAGCGCCTCGGCGTCGAAGGGCTTCTGCAGCCGGGGATTCGGCACCTGGTCGAGGAAGGCTCGGGCCCGGGGGGTGAAGGCCCCTCCGGTCATGAAGACCACCCGTTCCCGAAGCTCGGGCCAGCGGGCGGAGATGGCCTCGAAGACGGCGACGCCGTCGACCTCCGGCATCATCAGGTCGCAGAGCACCAGGTCGAAGGATCGCGTCGGGTCGTCGAGGGTGGCCAGCGCCTCGCCACCGCCGTCGGCGGTGGTCACCTCGTGACCCCGGCAGAGTCGGCGAACCGCCTTCGAGACCATCGGGTCGTCGTCCACCACCAGGATGGCGAGCCCGCGCTCCCGGCCCGGGGAGGCCTCGGCCCGGGGTCCTCTCCCGGCGACGTCGACGGTCCGCCGCCGGGCCGTCGGCAGAAGCACTCGAACCGTCGTCCCCACCCCGACCTCGCTGTCCAGGGAGATCGCCCCGCCCATCTCTTGGACCGTCCGCTGGGCGATGGCGAGCCCGAGGCCAGGGCCGCCCCGCGGGCCGCGGGTGGTGAAAAAGGGGTCGAAGACGCGGCCCTTCACCTCCGGCGGAATCCCGGCGCCCGTGTCCCAGACGCTGACCTGCACCCGGTCCGGCCCGACCACCTCGACCTGGATCCCGACGGCCGGGGGATGCGGCCCCGCATGGTCGTCGACGGCTTGGCCGGCGTTCACCAGCAGGTTGACGAACACCTGGGCGAGGCGGGATTCGTTTCCGCGGATCGGCGGTAGGTCGGCGGGCACGTCGGTCGTGAGCCGCGCTTTGTGCTGGAGCTGGTTCCGAACGATGGAGAGGGCGGCGTCGATGACCCGCCCCAGGTCGACGCTGCGCACGGCGTCGTCGGAAGAGCGGGAGAAGGTCTCGAGGTCGGCGACGATGCGCGAGACCCGACGGGCGCTCGACCGGGCGTCGTCCACCAGGGTGCGGAGCTCGCCCAAGGTCGCCTCGGAGGGCGCCCGCTCCCCGGAGCGAAGTTTGGCGAGCTCGGCGCGAAGCAGGTCGAGGCTGGTCTCGATGACCATCATCGGGTTGTTCACCTCGTGGGCCACGCCGGAGGCGAGGGTGCCCACCGCCGCCAGGCGGTCGGCGACGGCGAGCTGCGTCTGGAGGCGCCGGCGCTCGATGGCGTAGCGGATCGCCCGCTCGAGGCCCCCCGCGTCGACGCGACCCTTGATGAGATAGTCCGTCGCTCCCGCCCGCATGGCCTCGACGTCGACGGCCCGATCGTCCTGACCCGTCAGCAGGATCACGGGCCCCGAGTAGCCCTGGCGGCGGGCCTCTTCGAGCAGCTCGACGCCCGTCCGGGGGCCGAGACGGTAGTCCATGAGGCAGACGTCGTGGACGTCCCGGGCGGCCTGGGAAAGCGCGTCCTCGAAAGACGAGGACCAGTCCAGGAGATACCGGTCCGGACCCGCGTCCTCGAGAAGGGCCCGGGTCAGGACGTAGTCGTCTTCGTCGTCGTCGACGAGCAGCACGCGGACGGGACCCTCGGCCATCGGCTCAGGTGTACTACCCACCGCCTCCCGGTGCCGTAAGAGCGTCGGGTGCCGGATCGGTCCCGAAGACCGCCTGTGCCGCGGGTTCCGGGCCCGTTCAGTGGGAAGCGGAGGTGTCCGTTCGGGTGGTTGGTTGGAACAGATGGGTTCCCCGCCGCCCAGTCCGTCCTTGGGTCCGCATCCTCATCCTGCGGACCCCGTCGACCCCTGCGCGGCCGAGCCGATCCACGTTCCCCAGGCGATCCAAGCGGGCGGCGGCCTGCTGGTCCTCGACCCCGAGGACGGACGCGTCCTCGAGGCCGCGGGGCTTCGCGCCCTGGGGCTCCTGGCACCCTGGGACGCCCTCCGACGACGCGTCGAGGAGGTCCTCCCGGCCCTCCCGGACCTGGAACGGCAGCAGCTCAAGGCGAGCCTCCAGGCGGGTCGCGTCTTTCGCCACCGGATCGGCGGAGGATCGGCGTCCCCCGGGGCGGAAGACCCGCCGCGCATCGACCTGGTCGCCCATCGCAACCCCCAGGGCCGCTGGCTTCTGGAGCTCGAGCCCGGAAGCACCCCGGCTGCCGAGCTCGCCGTGCGGAGACGCCTGGACCAGGCCCTCCTGGCCCTCGAGGCCTGTCCCCGCAGCCTGCGGGCGGTCCTCCAGACCGCCGTCGAGGGGTTCCGGGAGATCCTTGGCTGCGACCGGGTGATCGTCTACCGGTTCCATCCCGCCTGGGACGGGGAGGTGGTGGCGGAGGCCCGATCCGGCGACCTCGACCCCACCCTGGGGCTGCGCTTCCCGGCCTCGGACATCCCGCCCCAGGCCCGGGCGTTGGCCGGGGGGACGGCGGTGCGCGTGCTGGTCGATGCGGACGCGGCCCCGGACCCGTTGCTCGCCCCCCCGGAGCATCCCACCGGGGAGCCGACGGATCTCGGCGCCGTCGTCCACCGCGCCCAATCCCCGGTGCACCGGAGCTATCTCGCGGCCCTCGGTGTGCGCGCTTCGAGCTCCTTCTCCCTGAACCTACGAGGACGGCTCTGGGGGCTGGTCATCGCCCATCACCGTCGGCCCCTCCGGCCGAGCGCGACCGCCCGCTTCGCCGGAGAGCTCCTCGCCCGGTGGCTGTCCCGGGAGATCGAGGTCGCCGAAGAGCGGGACCGGGTGGCCCGCAGCCGCGCCGTCGATGGCTGCCTCCAGGGGCTGGCGCGGCGGGCGGAGGACGCGGCCCGCAGCCCGGAGGCGTCCGACTACTGGGCCGCCCTCCTTCGGGGTCCCGGGGATCTCGGCTCCCTGGTGGTCTGCGATGGGGGGGCCGTCGTCCTCGCCGAGGGACGCCGCCTCGGCTGGGGTCGTCGGCCGGGGGACGAGGCGCTCGATGCCCTGGTCCGCCATCTCGAGCCGCGGCTCGCCCCCCAGGAGGTCTGGTCCACGGACCGGCTCCTCGAGGAGGTGCCCGCCCTCCGAGGGCGCCCGGTCTCCGCTGACCCGGCGTTCGGGGACGAGGACGGCGCGGTCTGCTGCGGCGTCCTCGCAGCGCGGCTGTCGCCCGTGCGCTCGGACTTCGTGTTCTGGTTTCGGGAGGAGGCCATCCGGACCATCACCTGGGCCGGCGACCCGTCGAAGCCGTATCGCCCCGGGAGTTCCCCAGGTCCCCGATCGAGCTTCGCCGCCTGGCGGGAGACGGTCCGCGGCCGTTCCTGGCCCTGGGAAGATTGGGAGCGAGCGGCGGCGGCCGCTTTCCTCGGGGTGCTCACGGATGTCGACCGCCGGAGCGGCGCCGAGCTCCGGCTCCAGGCGGACCTGCTTCAGCGGGTGGAACAAGAGGTGGCGCGGCGGGCTCCCGGCGCGCGGCGCTGGGGGGGCGTGGACGAGGACGCCGCGATCTCCGTCGCCCGGCTCGCCGCCCACGATCTGAAAGAACCCCTCCGGGGCATGCGCGGCTATGCCCGTCTTCTCTTGGAAGACCACGGGGACCGGCTCGACGACGACGGTCGTCACATGCTCGGGGCCCTCGAACGGCTCTCCGGTCGCCTGGAGCAGCTGGTCGACGACCTGGGAACCCTGGCCCGGTCCGTGCGAGAGCCCCTCGTCGTCGACGGGCCCGTGCCCGTCGATGCGGCCCTCGCGTCGGTGGTCGAGCTTCTGGCGCCTCGCCTCGAGGTGGACGGGGCCCGGGTGCGCGTCGAGGGGCGTCTCCCCTCCCTGCCCTGCGACCGGGTCGCTCTCGAGCACATCCTGGCCAACCTCGTGGTGAACGCCGTCAAGTACACCGACGGCCCGGACCGGGAGGTGACCGTCGGGGTCGAGCCCGGCACGGACCCGCCCGTCCTCTTCGTCCGGGACCACGGCATCGGGATCGCTGCCCCAGACCGGGAGCGGATCTTCGAGCCCTTC
>DAPKRP010000845.1:0-2260 GCA_031800515.1 Polyangiaceae bacterium LLY-WYZ-14_1
GACGGGCCTGGGGGCGGGGCCGATCGGGATGGGGGAACCGACCTCGAGGACGGCGGAGACGGGGGCCGCCGGCCCATCCCGGACAGCCCCGAGGCGGTCCGGGCCACCTGCGACGAGGGGCCGATCCTCGTCGATGAGCAGGTGGTGGACTTCCCGGCGATCCAGGTCGGCTGCCCCTGGGGGAACTTCGGGAACGTCTTTCCGGTGAACCTCCGGGCGACGGCCCGACGTTCCCAGATCCAGCCCCTGTCCCTTCCCGGGGGCGCCGTGATCTGTGGCTTTTCCCTGGACTTTCTGCCGGAGGAAGGGGCTGACCAACCCTTCCTTCAGTACGACGACAACTTCGTCCTGCTGTTCGGCGACGTGGTCCTGGCGGCGAGCGACCGCTCGATGGTGGAACGGCTCGACCGGGTTGGTGACCTACCCATCTGGGACTGGAACCGGGTGGTCGACGAGCGCATGCGCTTCGGGGACGCGGTGCCCTTCTGCCTGGGGGAAGACGAGGGGCTCGCGCCCATCTGCGAGATCCCCCAGACGGAGACCCGGGGCCCGATCCGTTTTCGCTTCGCCGACGAGCTCGTCGACCAGCTGAGCTTCCGGGCGATCGAGCGCGGGGACTTTCAGTTCGAGTTCGTCGCCATCGGCGACGACAACCCGGAGATCGACTGCGCCCACGAGGCCTTTTCCTTCCGGGTGGACACGCGATACACGCCGCTCTGACGCGGGCGTGCCCTCGAGCCGCCGTACGCGTTCACGACGGCCGGTCGTCCGCCCGATCCGCCTGTGGGGAAGCGCTGACGGCTCCGGCAACGACCTGCCGGACCAGGCGGTCCGACAGCTCCCCGGCGCGCTGGAAGTCCCGCATGTGGAGGATCGGCTCTCCTCCGAGGTCCGCCATGGTTCGACCGTCGATGCGCTCCACGTATTGCTTCGGGAAGAACAGGGAGAGGGCCTCGGACGAGACCTTCCCCGTGCGCTCCAGGAGCGAGATCAGCGCGTCCAGGCTGTTCATCTTCATGTACGGGCAGGTCGCGCAGCCGCCCGCCGTGCTGCAGCCTTCTCCGCCGAGCACCCCCGGCACCACCGCGAGCTCCGGGTCCGGGGTGGCGGCGATGGCGTCCGAGGCGACGGGGAAGACGATGTCCACCGGGGGCGCCGCCGGTCCGGCCTCCCGCAAGGTCCTTCGGACGTCCTTGGCGATCGCGGTGACCATGCCCGCCTCGGTCCCCAGGACGAAGGACAACGGCTCCCGTCGACCCGCGTCGACCGCCTCGTGCACCTTGCGGGTGATGAAGGCGAGGATGTTCGAGGTGGACCCGACCACCCCCCGATCCTCCGCCTGCCGCTCGAGCCCGACGGCGAACATCTCCCCCGGGACTTCGAGGTGCGCGGTGACGAAGGCGTCCGGGTGCTCTCGCCGGACGCGCTCGGCGACCTTCGCCCCGAACATGTGGTGGACGATGCACACCCCTTCTTCGAAATGATGGAAACGGTCGAGGAAACGCCGGACCGTCGCCGGGGTATGGGCGGGGTGGAGCGCCCGAACCCGGGCTTCGTCCAGGTCGGCCAGGCTTTCGAACAGGTTCCGTAGATTCCGGCCCATGTAGGTATCGGGACCGAACCAGACGTGGAGGTCGTCCACCTGGGCGAAGGCCTGGAGCGTCGCCTTCACCACGTTCGACGAGGTGACCGTCAAGGTTGGGACCTTGGCGTGGGCTCGGGCCTTCGTGCGCAAGCTGGTGTTGATGTAGACGACGTGGAGAGACCGCGGGGTCGCCGCCGCCCGCTCGAGGTAGCGGTCGTAGGCGTCGGCCTCCGCCGATTCGGCCAAAGAGCAACCGATGGCCTCCGTCGCGACCCGGTAGACGGGGACCTCGGGGAAGCCCGCGGCGTCGAGCATCGCCCGGACGTTCTCGCTCATGAAGTCCACCCCGAGCACGACGACCTGGCGCACGCCGGCTTCCGCCATCGCGATCGCCTTGTCCGCCATCGCCAGGGAATCGCTGATGTGGACGTGAGGCCAGGAGCAGGCGGTCAGCACGCCCTGCAGCTCCGGGTCCATGTAGAAGTGGGCGACGACGCCGGTGTTCTGGGCCGCGAGGAGCTCGTCCAGGTCCCGCACCGTGTCCGGGTCGGGCTCGAGGTAGACGGCCTGGGATTCGGCGAAGGCGCCCTCGGCCCGAAAGCCATCGGGGCCGATGCGGAGGCGCGGGAACGGGGCGCTTCCCCCGGACCGAGGGGCGGCGATCCCAGGGTTGGC
>DAPKRP010000846.1:0-4772 GCA_031800515.1 Polyangiaceae bacterium LLY-WYZ-14_1
CGGCGACCGGGCCCTGGCCGTCCCGGCCGACCACCTCGTCGACGAGCCCGGCCTCGAAGGCTTCGTCGGCATCGAGAGCGCGGCCGCTGACGATGAGTCGCACGGCTTCGAGGACGCCGTCATCCCCTCGCTTCCGATGGAGACGCCGGGGGAGCCGTTGGGTGCCGCCGTAGCCCGGCAGGAGATTCAGGTTCACCTCGGGCTGGCCGAAGCGGGCATGCGCGTCGGCGACGACGTACGCGCAGGCGAGGACGAGCTCGTTGCCACCCCCGAGGGCCGGACCGTTGACCGCCGCGACGACCGGTTTGCCGAGCCGCTCGAGCGCGGTGAACGCCGTGTGGGCCGCGTTCGGCGGCGTCCGGGCGGAATCCAGGTCGCCGGATTCCCCGATCTCGAGCAGCTCCTTGACGTCCGCCCCGGCGACGAACGCGCTTCGGGCGCCGGTGATCACCATCCCCGCCACCTCGGGCTCGGCGGCGATGTGCTGCAGCACCGTGTTGAGCTCGTCGAGGGAGCGCTCGTTCAGGGAGTTGACGGGGGGGCTGTCGACGACGACCAAGGCGATGACCTGGCCGGGGACGAGCTCGTGGTTTTCCACCCGGAGGTAGCGGTAGCGCTGGACGATCTTCCGCGCCTCGGCCAGGCGGCCGAAGGCCCGCCATTCCGCCACCGTCTCCCGGATCGCGTCGACGCTCTCCGGATTCCGCAGGGTCGACAGGTCCCCGAGGGGCTCGTCGAGGAGGATGCCCCGAAGGGCTCGCCGCATGTACTTGCCGGAGCGGGTCTCCGGGAAGGCATCGACCACCAGGAAATCCGAGGGCACCGCGGTCACCCCCTTCTCGCTCCGGACCAGCGCCTTGAGGCGAGAGAGGTCGTCGTCGGAGATCTTCGCCCCCGGGGCCGGGATCAAAAAGGCGACCGGCGTCTCTCCCTTTTCCTCGTGGGGCGCCCCGACGACGACCGCGTTGCCGACGGGGGAGTCCGCCCGAAGGATCTTGTCCCGGAGGATCGCGCCTTCGATCTCCTCGGTACCCACCCGATGGCCGGAGACGTTGATGACGTCGTCGGAGCGGCCGTGGAGGGTGTAGCCACCATCGTCGTGCTGCCGGGCGTAGTCCCCCTGGGTGTAGGCCAGCCCGCCGGACCAGCGGTCGAAGTAGACCTCGGTGAAACGGGCCAGGTCGCCCCGCCAGGCCGGGGTGCCGAGTCGTTCCGGGTCGCCCCAGATGGTCCGCGCCAGGTAGGGATAGGGCCGGGTCACCACCAGCTCCCCCTTTTCCCCCGGCTCCGCCCGCCGCCATTCGACCGCCCGTCCCCGCTCATCCGCCCGGGTGGCGATGCGGACCTCGGCGTCGATCCACGGCAGGGGCCAGGTCTTCGCGTCGGCGGCCAGGGGTTTCAGGTCGCCCCAGGGGCAGCTGAAGACCATCCCGCCGTGCTCGGTGGCCCAGTAGGAGTTGATGTAGCGCGAGCAGACCTCGTCCATGGCGAACTGCTGCACCGCGGGAGAGACCGGCTCGGCGCAGAAGGTCGCCACCCGGAGCGCCGAGGTGTCGTAGGCGGACATGTCCTCGGTGCTCGCCGGGTCCGTCATCACCGCCTTGAGAAAGGTGGAGCCGGCCTTGAAGACGGTCGCCCCGTGGCGGGCGATGATCGAGGAAAAGCGCCCGGCGTGGGGAAACAGGGGGGAGCCTTCGGCGACGATGCTGGTGATGCCGTTCGAGAGGGGTGCCGCGATCTGGTAGGACTGGCCGGTGATCCAGCCGGGGTCCGCGATCACGTAGATCCGGTCGTCGGGGCCGACGTCGAACACCATCCGCATCGTGTGGGAGATGCCGGCGAGCCAGCCGCCGTGGGTGTGGACCACCCCCTTCGGCTTCCCGGTGGAACCGGAGGTGTAGATGATGAACAGGGGCCAGTCGGCGTCGACGGGGGTCGCCGGATGGCTGGCGGTCAGCGCCTGGAAGAGCTCCCGATCCGACAGGCCCAATAGCGCCGCCCGGTCCGCGACGTCGAAACCGGCCTCCCGGGCGTTGGCGAGCACGCGTCCGGTCGCCTCGGCCACCAGGTCGGCGGACCAGAGATCCCGGGACTGCTCGACGACTTCCTGGCCCGTGTAGCGGACGACGACGACCCGGTCGACGGTGTGCCCGACCTCCGCGAGGCGTCGAGCGACGGAGGTCCGCACCTGGGCGGTCCGCTCCGCGTCGAGGCCGCCCTCGGCGGCGAGGGCGCGGCCGAGCTCCCGCATGACGTCGCTGCGTTCGAGGGTGATCTCTCCGGCGAGAGCCTCCCCTACCTGGGCCCGGAGCCGGTCGGCGACGGGGCCGAGCTCGAACCCGGAGAGCACGTCGTCCAGGGCGGCGAGGGCCGACGGCCGAGGGATGAAGTTGTCGAGGGCCTGATCGGTGAAGCTTTCCTTGTAGGGAACGACTTCGGCGTTTCGATAGCCACCGTCGGCGGTGACCACGACCCGAGCCCCGGCGTCGTAGATACGGTCCGACAGGGTCTTTGCCGAAAAGCCCCCGAAGACCGGCGTGTAGATGATCCCCAGGCGCTTCGCCGCTTCCGTGTAGAAGATCTGCTCGAGGATGTTCGGCAGGTTGAAGGCGATCCGGTCGCCCTTCTTCAGGCCGAGCCCGGCGAGGACCTCGGCCCGCAGCACCGTCTCGACCAGGAGCTCCCGGTAGGTCACCTGGGTCTCGGAGACCGGCCCCCCCCGGCCGTCGTGCTTCGACGGGTCCCAGCGGTCGCCTTCGAAGACGAGGGCCGGGTGGGCGCCCCGACCGCCGAGCACGTGCCGGTCGACCTCGTTGAAGCACGCGTTGGTCTCCCCGCCGACGAACCAGCGGTAGAACGGCGTGTCGGCGTCGTCGAAGGCCTGGGTCCAGGGCCACCAGCCCTCCGGTCGAGCCCCCGGCGGCAGCGCGGCGCCGTCGGCCCCGGCGAAGCCGCCCCAGGCGCCCCCCGCCGGGTCCCGACGAAGCCAGGCGCCCTGCTCCCCATCGAACCAGTGGAGCTCGGCGGCGGCGATCTCGCCGTGGTAGCCGCCCGGGTCCTTCGCCGCCCGGGTCCGCTGGGCGTCTTCGTCTGCCTGATCGCCGAGGCGGCCCCAGTCGGTTTCGTTCGTCACGTTTGTCGCCAACGCCGTGCCTCCGTGGAGGAAAGTTTCACTTACGCAAACCGCAGCCGGCTGCGCAAGAGCGGTTGCCGAGGTGTGACACGCGTCAACCCCTGTCAATTCCTGGTCAAGTGCGCCGCGGGCCCCGCCCGAGCTCGACGGCAGCCCGCTCATCGAGGGCGTCGGCAGCGTTCATCTCGTCGGCCAATCGCCAGGCCTCGACGATGTTGTCTTCGATGCTGCAGTAGGTCCAACCCCCGTACCGCCCGATGGAATGGACCCCCCGGTGGGCGAGGAGGCGGCGCTTCGCGGCCACGTCCGCCTGACTCTCCCCCGTGATGTGGACGTAGGCGGGGTCCAGGACGACGTGGTGGTGGGCCACGAGCCGCTGTCCCTCCCCCAGGAGCCCGGCGCGACGCAGGTCGGCGAGCACCCGCTGTCGGCTGCGGTCGACGGTGGCCGGGTCGACGGGAGCGTCCGCCGGCAGCCCCACCTCGACGTAGAGGCTCATCCGGTCCGCCTCGAAGATGTTGTCGTAGAAGCCCACCCGATAGAACACCAGGTCGCGCTGGGGCACGTAGATCCAGTGCACCCCCTCGGGTCCCTTCCGGTCGAAGCCCAGGTTGAAGACCAGGACCTTGTTGTAGGTGTAGCGGTCCCGGTCGAAGGGGAGCCCGGTCATCGATAGCAGCCGGTCGAAGGGCGCCGACGAGACGAGCCGTTCGAAAGCGATCTCCCGCCGGCTCGTCCGGGCGACCTTCCCCCGAAGGTCCACGGAGAGCACCCGTTCCCGAAGATGAAGGGCGTCGTCGGGCACCTCCCGGGCCAGGGCGTGCACGTACTGGACGGCGCCGTGCTCCGGGTAGGTGAAGGTGGCGTTGTAGCTGGCGTTGTCCGGGGTCCGGAAGTTCCGGATGATCTGGTCGATGTCGGCGTGGGGAAAGAAGCGCCCCATCGCATCGACGTCGAGCCGATCGAGCGACGTCGCGTAGAGCTTTTCGTTGTAGGGGACGAGGAACTTCTGCGCGATGGACCGTCCGAACTTCGCCTCGAGCATGGCGCCGAAGCTCTCCGGCACCGAGCCGTCGTCATCCCGGAAGTAGAGGTCCACCAGGCAATCGACGAAGGCCTTTCGGGGCAGCTGGTGGATGTTCTTCTGGAAGGGGAAGTCGACGAAGCCAGGCGCCGACCCCTCGGCCCCCGGCCAGAGGATGCGCGCCCGCTTCTCGACGGTGCGCACCCGCTCGTCCGCACCCATCCGCTCCACGAGGAAGCGTTCGACCTCCGGGTGCTTGAAGTGGAAGAAGTGGCCCGAATAGTCCCAGACGAAACCCGCCTTCCGGACCGTGCGGCACCAGCCCCCGATCTCCGCTTCCGCCTCGAAGACCGCCACCGTCTTCCCCGGGTCGTCCGCCCTTCCGGACGGCCGCCCGGCGAGGAAACGTCCGGCGAAGGCCAGCCCGCTCACGCCGGCCCCGATCACCAGGGTGTGCACCCGCTCCCGGGACCCGGCCCACCGCCGCGGCGGCTCCGACGCCCCTGGGTCCCATACCGTAAGCCGGCCGTCGTCAACGCTCAGCCGCGAGGCGATCCGCTTCTCCTCGATCCTCGGCACAAACACCTCCAGTGCTCCAGCCAGCAGCGTGTGGAG
>DAPKRP010000847.1:0-7087 GCA_031800515.1 Polyangiaceae bacterium LLY-WYZ-14_1
TGTTACACGTGCCCCCTACCCCCGCCAAGCCCGGGAAATCCGGGTGCAGGGGGCCGCGGGAATGCCCGTCTGCCCGGGCCCCCGGTAAGTTTCCCGGCCTCCCGACCGGCGCTCGGCGCCGGAGGGGGCGCTGGCCTAGCCACCCGACCGTCTAGCCCCACCGAACGTGAAGCCACCGTGCAACCTCGCGTCGTCCTCGCCACCGGCCGGACCCCGGACGGAAGCCACCTCGAGCTAGCGCACGAGCACGGGCACCACGTCATCCGCGTCGGCGGGATCATCCTGATGTCGAGTCGGATGCGGGGCTCCGAAGAAGCGATGGCGAGCTTCGCCCATCGGGAGCTCCCGGACGTCCCCTCTCCCCGCGTCCTGGTCGGAGGGCTCGGCATGGGGTTCACCCTGCGCGCCGCCCTCGACACGATGGGGCCCAGGGCCGACGTCCACGTGGCGGAACTGCTCCCCGCGATCGTCGCGTTCAATCGGGGAGCGCTGGCCGAGCTCGCCGGCCGCCCCCTCGACGATCCCCGGGTGACGTTGGTGGTTGGGGACGTCCGGGCATGCATCGACGACGGCGGCTGGGACGCGATCCTGCTCGACGTCGACAACGGCCCGGCCGCCTTCACCCTCCGGGACAACGACCGGCTCTATAGCCGGGAGGGCGTCGAGCGACTGGCCGGGGCGCTCTCCCCCGGCGGCGTCGTCGTCGTCTGGTCCGTCTCGGCGAGTCCGCCCTTCCTCGACCGGCTCCGCCGAAGCGGGCTCCGGGTCCGTGCGGTGCGGGTGCACGCTCGGTGGCCCGACCGCAAGGGACCTCGCCACACGCTCTTCCTCGGTGTCCGCCCACGGCACGGACGCCCGGGCCGGCGGGCCGGCGGCGAGCACCGGCAGGCGGACCGGGGTGCCCGGGCCCGGCGGCCATCCGCGCCGGGGCTCAATCGAAGATGAGCAGGCGTGGCGCGCGGCCGGGTTCGTACTGGATCAGCCGGCCGTCCGCCGGGTCGTACGCGAACCGTCCGCCGACGTCGGTCAGGGCACCGAGGTCCCGGAGCACCTCGCCTTCTTCGTCCACCTCTTCCAGCACACGCAGCAGCTCGGAGTCCAAGACTGTTACCAGGATGTAGGTTCGGCCGGACGCGGATTCGACCACAGTGGGGGAGAAGAATATACCATCAAGCTCTCTGGACTCGGCTCGGAGCTCGGGGGCTGCATCGTCTCGAGCACTGCGGGGAATCTTGGTGACCAGGGGAGGCACCAAGGACGTAAACAAGTAGATCGACCGATCGGTTGCCGCACCGCGGCCGTATCGAATCGAGGTCAGAGGATTGGCGAAGAAGGGCGTCGCGGCACCCCCGGATGGCGGGATCTGACCCACCACCGGCGGGTCCCCGTTCAGGAAAACGAAAAGCCCACCTTCACCGTCCGGGGCGATGTTGACGACGTCTCCGGGGTACTCTTCCGGATCGTCCCAGGGAATGGGGGTCCAGGTCGCCGAGACCCCGTCCCAGAGGCGGTAGGTTTGGTTCCCGCCCAAGCCCCGTGCGAACAAGGATCCCGATACGAACTGTCCGTCAATAAGGGCGTTATCGCGGGTGATGCCATCTCGGCCGACAACCAGGACGCCGGTGTCGAGGTCGATCTCCCCCAATTCGGAAACGCCAGGAACAAAGCCAAAGGCCGTGTCTTCATCGACCGCAAGCCAGTTCGTACGGAATAGAAGCTCGTCGCCCTCTTCGTCCACCGGCGGGCGAATGGGCACGATGGTCGGTCGCAGGTCGGCTCCGGGACCGTCGTAGTTGTTCTCGGTCACGGTGATGGTCGTGGCGCTCGAGCCCACCACGCCGACGCAGACGGTGCTCCCGGGGGGCCGAAGCGCGCTCACCTCGGATTGGACATCGTCGCTGAAGCGGCAGTCGACCACGTCGAGGGACGCGCGGTCCCGGAGAATGACCCGATCCTCCCCGTCCACGTCGATGGAGACCTGATTGCCGACCAGGGTGTACTCGTACCAGCGAATGTTCTGGGAGGGATCGCCGAAGGTCTGGCATGCCTCCTCTTGATACGAAGCCGTGGGCGGCGAGCTCGGCACAGCGTTTTCCCCCAGGACGAGGGGAACGCCCCGGCCGCAGGCTTGACCTTCCGCGACTGGGACCTCCTCGACTTCGACGGTCGCCCCGGCGAAGTCCAACAGCGGCGTGGGAGCGGACAACCACAGGTAGAACAGGCCGGAACGACCCACCAACCCGTCGAAGAACCTAGGTCCCGTCACAGATGAGAAGCCGCAGGCCACGCTCTCCCGACCGTCGATGTCCGCCGGACAGGCGTCCGCCAGTAGCTCGTAGACAACCACGCCGCCTTCGACACTCAGTCGAAGCAGGCTGTCCGGATCTTCCTTGTCGATCTCGATGACGACGTCGGCGCCCGGGTCCTGCGGGTAGATGAAGCTCCCGGCACAGCTCATCGCGCCGCTGCCGGGGCCCCAGGACCTTGCCATGTCGAAGCCGGTGACCTCCGACCCGTCGATCGCCCAGCGTCGCACGTTGCCTTCTCGGGTGAAGTCGGCGCTGTCCTCGTCGAAGGGGGCGAAGCAGGATTCACCTTCTGGGACAGCGTCGGATCCGACCTCCTCGAACCGGACGGTGGCGCCGGGAAAGGCGATGCCTTTTTGCACGGCGGCGATGAAGACGAAGTATCGCCCCGGTCCGACGTCGAGGAGACGGCTGGCTCGCTTGAAATCCGACACGCACCAGAGCTGGCGCTCCGTGAGCCGCTGCACCGCCGGCGCGCATGCGTCCCCGGTCACCACCTCGACGTTGAGGAAGTCGAATCGACCAGCCCCCGGGGGCAGGTCGACGCTCACCGACAGCGCGGTCCCCCCGTCGGAGAGGGACGGCGTCTCCTTGACGACTTCGATGACCGCGTCCGCGCCCGCGCTGTCCTCGGGATTGTCGAACAGGCCGTTGTCACAGGAGCTAGTGCCCCCATCCGCCACCAGGATCTCTCCCCTGGTCGCGCTCTCCGACGCGGGCAGCACGATGGTGGTGACGCCGTCGACGGTCTCCCCGTCGGACAAGCGCAGCCGCTGCTCGCAGTTTTCGCCGCTCGTGGGCCGGATCGTGAAGTCCAGCACCCCGTCGCCGGTGAAGGGCTCGTCGTCGCCGACCGGGTTCCCCAGCACGTCCCGGGCATCCCGGAGGTCGAGCCCGTAGGTCGTCCGAAACACGAGCGGCTCCGGCACGGGAAGGGTCAGAACCAGGCCGCCTTCGCCCCAGGTGCCCTCCAGGCGGAGGGTCACCGGGGGGTCGCCCCCCGCGTCTGGGTCGACGTCCGGGACCAGGTCGAAGGCGGTGACCCCGGTGTCCATCTCCTCGGAGAAGATCACCGTGATCTCTGCCAGGTCCGCCCGGACGTTTCGCGCCCCCTCGTTCGGCGTCGCGTTCTGGAGGAAGGGCGAGAACATGTCCGGCCCGGTCATGAAGTCGAGGCGACCGTCCCCAGCCCCTTCCGCCGGGTTGCCTCCGAGGTCCTGAAGTCCGGTCAGGTCCAGGGACACCGCCGTCTCGTAGGGAAGCGCGGTCCCCCGCACCATCCGCGCCGTGGTCCCCGCGTCGTCCCAGCGGAGCTCCACCGTCTCCGGTGTCTCGCCGACCAGGAGCTCGGCCTGGTTGATCGCGGTGTCCATCTCCTCGTCGAAGGTGACCGTCACCGCGTCGAGGCGGTCCGGGTCGACGTCCACCTGGCCTTCCCGGGGGGTCGACGCGACGAGTTGAGGCGACTGGTCGTCAGCCCCCGTGGTGAAGGTGAAGGCGAAGGGCGCCCCAAGGGTCTCGCCATCCGTCGCTCGGAAGCCTTCCAGGGTGGCCGTCACCCGGTCCAGCGCCGGAAGCTCCGTCGGCGGCAGGAAGGCGACCACCGTCGCCTCCGGCCAGCTCGCCTCCGCCGCGGCCAGGGCGACCGGGCCTTCGAGCCCGGCGGCCCGCAGGGTCAGGGTGCCCTGGGTCGGGTCCATCGCCTTCGAAAAGGCGACTTCGATCGTGGGCCGCACCGACACGCCGGTGGCGCCGTCCGCCGGCGTGGTCGACGCCACGCCGAGGGGCTCCTCCATCGGCATCCCGCCGGCGCCGCCGCCACCACAGGCCCCGACCAGCGTCCCGAAGACGCCCGCGACCACCGCCGCCGCCACCCCTCGTCGGCCAAAGCGCCGACCAAACGTCCCCATGCGAACACAAGTCATGTTCCCCCCTGATCGTCTGAACGTGCGGGGCGGCGCGACCGCGCGCCCACCCCCCCTGAAGAACAGCGCTAACCTCGCCGCTCGACGGCACGGCGTCAATGGATTTGTTCGAGGCCTCCCGCTGAAGGATCTACTCACACCCGGGGTGAGCTGACACCCACTACGGCGTGGGACCCGGTGGGAGCCCCCGGGACACCGCCCGACCGACTTTTGCCGGAATCTCGGCGCCTACATTGACCCGTTGCCCCGGCGACCGAACCCATCACTCATGGTCAAGATCCACTTCCAGCCGGCCGGGGTCGACGCCTACGGCGTCCTCCCGGGAACCTATTTGAACGACGTCACCGAAGCCTACCCGGAGTCGAGCGTCCCCTACTCGTGCAAGTCCGCCGCCTGTGGCACCTGCCGGGTCCAGGTGGTGCAAGGGGCGGAAGCCTTCGACCCGCCGGAGGACGACGAGCTCGAGGTGCTGGAAGCCTTCGGTGACGGGCCCGAGGTGCGGCTCTGCTGTCAGCTCCAGGTCGCCCGCAACGTCCCGCAGATCGTCCTGCGGGTCGTCGAGCCCGATTGAGTCCAACCCGACCACCCGCGCTCAGAGCGCGGGTTTTGAGCCCCCGCCGGCACCAAGGCCTCAGTGCACGCCGGGGTTTTCCCAGGCGGGAGCGAAGGACGGGTCGACGATTCGGCGACCCCGGGCCAGGCCGTGGAGCGCGTCGACCTCCTGGGCGGTGAGGGCGACGTCGAGGGCGCCGAGATTCTCCGCCTGGTGCGCCTCGGACCGGGCCTTCGGCACCGCCCCGACGTTCGGCTGGGCCAGGTGCCAAGCCAGGACGACCTGCGCCGGAGACGCCCCGTGGCGGTCGGCGATCGCCTGGACGAGGCCATCTTCGAGGACCTCGCCTCGCCCGAGGGGCGCGTAGCCGGTGAAGGCGAGACCCCGCTCCTGACAGATCTGGCGCAGCTCGTCCTGGGCCAGATAGGGGTGGTATTCCACCTGCACCGCGGCGATGGGGGCCAGGGCCAGCGCCTCCCGAAGCAGCGACGGGGTGAAATTGCTGACCCCGATGCGCCGCGCCAGCCCCTGGTCGAGCACCTCCGTCATGGCCGACAGGGTATCGCCAAGGGGCACCTCGGGGTTCGGCCAGTGAAGCAACAAGAGGTCGACCCGGTCCATCGCCAGCCGCTTCAGGATGTTTCGGGTGGCGGCGTGGACGTCCCGGGGCGCGGCGTGGTCCATCCAGATCTTGGAGGTCACCCACAGCTCGTCCCGGGGGATCCCGGAAGCGCGGATCGCGGCGCCGACCATCGCCTCGTTGTCGTACATCTCCGCGGTGTCGACGTGGCGATAGCCCAGGGAGAGCGCCGTCTCCGTGGCCTTCCGGGCTTCGGAGCCGGTGAGCCGCCAGGTCCCGAATCCGAGCTTCGGAATCCGGACCCCCCGGACGTCCACCGTCGGTTGGTCCCTCGGGTCCATAGGCATCGGTGGGGTCACCCTTCGGCGGCCTGCTTCGCCGGCTGCTTAAGGCCGCCGCCCTGACCGTCGTCGCCGGAGTCGCCGCTGCCGCCGCCGGAGCCGCTTTCCCCGGCGCCGCCGCTCGACGCCTCGGCGGCCTGGGCGCCGTCGCCGTCATCGTCGTCATCCGGCCGCTCGGCCCGGGCGACCAGCCAGGTCGCCGACCGGTCGCAGGAGAGCACGGCGCCCTGAGCGGTCAGGCAGCGTTCCGGGTCGCCTTCCTCCGGCGCGAGGCCGAAACGAACGGGCTCGTCCGTCTGCACGCACGCTTCCTTGAGCTCCTCGATCGCCTCTTCCAGGGCGCCGAGCTTGCCCGTGG
Source organism: Polyangiaceae bacterium LLY-WYZ-14_1 (assembly GCA_031800515.1). Classification (GTDB taxonomy): domain Bacteria; phylum Myxococcota_A; class Polyangia; order Polyangiales; family DAPKRP01; genus DAPKRP01. The sequence continues at coordinate 6,064 of DAPKRP010000847.1, forward strand.
CATCGGACAGGGCGTCGCCGGATTCCTCGAGATGCTTCTCCGCGTCGGAGAGGCGTTTTTCCACGTCGTTGACCGCCTTTCCGGCGGGCGACTCCTGCTGGCAGCCCCAGCCGAAGGGAGCCGTCATCCCCAGCAGCACGAGAACGGACAAGATGGGGAGCCGGTGAGCCCCGCCGCGATGGATCGTCGTCATCTTCGTCATGTGTGGCCCGATGTCCCCCCGGCGCGGCATGGCAAGTCTATACGGGCCGGAGGTCACGTGTCCGGGCTCAGCAGGGCGGAGAGGTCGGACGCTGCGGTCGGGAAGGCGGGAAGCAGCGCCGCGAGGCGGCTCGCCGGGATCCCCTCCGCCATGGCCAGGGCGAACAGGTGGATGGTTTCCTCCGCCTGGGGGCCGACCACCGTCGCCCCCCGCAGCTCGTTCGACCCCCGGTCCACCAGCACCTCGTAGGCGTAGACCGTCTCTCCGGCCCGCTCCGCCGTCTGCCATCCGGACGCGTCACCGGCGCGCCGTTCCACGTCCCCGGCCCGGAGGGCATCGGCGAGCTCGTGGGCACGGGCCCCGACCTGCGCCGCCGGGGGGTGGGTGAAGGCGACCGTCGGCTGCTCTGCGGCTCGAAAGCGCGGGTCGTCCCGGCCGAGGAGCTGGCCGACGACGACCGACGCCTGCGCCGAGGCGACCGGGGTCAGAGGCCGCCCGAGGGCCGCTGCGTCGCCGACCGCCAGCACGGTCTCCGGGTGACGGGTGGTCCGTAGCCGGTCGTCGACGACCAGGCGGCCGGCCCGGGTCTCGAGCCCGACCTCGTCGGCGCCCAGGGCGTCGAGGTCCGGACGGCGCCCCGCGGCGTGGACGACCAGGTCGGTCTCGTGGGTCTCCTCTTGCCCCGCCGGGGCCGCTGACGACGACTGCGCCGGTCGAGTCGTCACGGCGAAACGCCCCGGCCGGTCCGAGGGGGAGATTCGGATCACCTCCCGCTCGGTCCGAAGGTCGACGCCCCGGGCGCGGGCCGCTCCGGCGACGGCC
>DAPKRP010000848.1:0-2907 GCA_031800515.1 Polyangiaceae bacterium LLY-WYZ-14_1
CCGGAGCCGAGCGACCCATTCTCGGCTGGCCCCGGTATCGGAACGCGCTAGGCCCGCGGGTCTCAGCAAAGGAAGAGAGCAGCAACCCGAGTATGAACACCGAGACCCAGACGGAAACTACGGCCGCGCCATCGATGGAGAGCTTCGCCAGCCTCTTCGAATCGTCGGTCGCCCGGGCGGATCAGCTCCGGGAGGGGGACATCGTCTCCGGGACGGTCCTGAGCGTCGGCAAGGACACGGTGGTCGTCGACATCGGCTACAAGTCCGAAGGCGTCATTCCGATCTCCGAGTTCGTCGGGCCCACCGGGGAAAAAGACGTCGCCCCGGGCGCCCAGGTCGACGTCCTGGTCGAGAGCAAGGAAAACGACGACGGCCTGGTGCTCCTCTCGAAGGAGAAGGCCGACAAGCTCAAGGTCTGGGACGAGATCAGCTCCGCCTGTGAACGGGACGAGCTCATCGAAGGCACCATCGCGGCGCGGGTCAAAGGCGGCCTCGCGGTGACCATCAAGGGCGGGGTCAAGGCCTTCCTCCCGGGAAGCCAGGTCGACCTCCGGCCGGTGCGGAACCTCGACAAGATGCTCGGGCAGACCTTCCAGTTCAAGGTCATCAAGTTCAACAAGAAGCGGGGGAACATCGTGCTCTCCCGCCGTGTGCTCCTCGAGCAGGAACGGGACGAGCTCAAGGCCGAGACCCTTCAGAACCTGGAAGAAGGGCAGATCGTCACCGGCGTCATCAAGAACATCACGGACTACGGCGCCTTCGTCGACCTCGGCGGCATCGATGGCCTGCTCCACATCACCGACATGTCCTGGGGTCGGGTCAACCACCCCTCGGAGATGTTCAACGTGGCCGACGAGGTCACGGTCAAGGTCCTGAAGTACAACGCGGATACGGAACGGGTCTCCCTGGGTCTCAAGCAGACCATGGAAGACCCCTGGAACCACGCCGCGGAACGCTTCCCGGCGGGGACCAAGGCCCACGGCAAGGTCGTCTCCGTCACCGACTACGGGGCCTTCGTCGAGCTCGAACAAGGGGTCGAAGGCCTCATCCACGTCAGCGAGATGTCGTGGACGAAGCCCAAGCACCCGTCGAAGATCCTCGAAGAGGGGGACGAGACGGACGTCGTCGTGCTCGACGTCGACATCCAGAACAAGCGGATCAGCCTGGGCCTCAAGCAGCTCGAGCCGGACCCCTGGACCCTCTTCACCAGCAAGTACAACCCCGGGGACATCATCCGGGGCAAGGTCCGCAGCCTCACCGATTACGGCGTCTTCATCGGGATCGAAGACGGCGTCGACGGCATGGTCCACAAGTCGGATCTCAGCTGGACCCAGCGCATCGAGAACCCCGCGGACTTCTATCAGAAGGGCGACGAGGTCGAAGCGATCATCCTCTCCGTCAACCACGAAGAGAAGAAGGTCAGCCTGGGCATCAAGCAGCTCTACGAAGATCCCTGGACCTACATCCCGGAGCGGTACCCGATGGGCACCGTCCTCGAGGTGCGGCTCATCTCGGCGAGCGACGCCGGGGCGATGGCCGAGCTCGAGCGGGGCATCGAAGGCTTCGTCCCCCGGGGCGAGATGCCGCCGGAGCTCTCCATCGACCCGGAGAACACGGTGCAGCCCGGGGCGATCACGAAGGCGGAGATCGTCAGCATCGACGCGGATGGCCGCCGGATCATCCTCTCCCTGAAGGACGTCATGGACCGGGAGGTGAAGGCGGACATGAAGTACAGCGACGCCGCGCCGGCCCCCCAGCGCCAGGACAACCGCCCCGTCGGCCCGAGCAAGGGCGGGGGTGCCACCCTGGGGGACATCCTCAAGGACAAGCTCGGCGACCTCGCCGCCGGGGAAGAGGAAGAAGGCAGCTCGAAGGAGAGCTGACGGGCCCGTCCAGGACCCGCCCGGGCGCCGCGGCCTGCCGGACCATGGTCTGGCAGGCCGTTTTCTATTCCGGAGGGCCGACTTCGACCACCACCGCGGTGATGTTGTCCCGGCCCCCGCGCTCGTTGGCCAGCTCGACGAAGCGGCGGGCCGCTACCGCCGGCCCGAGGTCGGTCACCGGTCCGATCTCCGCGTCCGTGAGGTAGCCGTGGAGCCCGTCACTGCAGACGAGGAAGCTGTCCCCGGGTGCCACCTCGAAGACGTGGGTGTCGACCTGGACGTACTCCCGACTGCCCACCGCCCGGGTGATCACGTTCCGGTGAGGGGAGAACCGCGCTTCCTCTTCGGTGATGATGCCCTGCTTGATCTGCCAGGCGACCAGGGTGTGGTCCTCGGTGAGCTGGAGCGCCTGACCATCCCGCACCAGGTAGATGCGGCTGTCCCCGACCTGAGCCGTCACCGCGACCCGTCCGGCCAGCAGAAGGGCCGAGATGGTCGTCCCCATCCCCTGCTGCTCCGGATCGTGCTGGGCCATGCCGTAGACCATGTAGGTGGCCGCCTGCACGGCGCTTTCCAGGAGCCGCACGACCCGGCGGATCGCCGCCTCCGGGGGGCTCGGGACGTCGACCTCGGCGATCGCCTCCTGGCCTCGGGAGACCATCCCGCGGATGGTGTCGATGGCCTCGTGGCTCGCGATCTCCCCGGCCGCGTGCCCGCCCATACCATCTGCGACGATGTACAGGCCCGACGCGTCGTCGACGAACATCGCGTCCTCGTTGGCAACGCGCCGCCGCCCGACGTCACTCAGGCCGTGGCCATGTCTCCGGTAGCCCACTGCCCGGCCTCTCCCTCAGACCATAGCGTCCCCGGCTGCGGGGCGCTGGAAAAGTCCCGGACGGCACGCTCCGCCGGGACCGCGGACCTGGTTCACCCCGCTAGAACGGGCCGGAGGGCGTCGATTTGAATGGAAGGCGCGCCGGGGCCATCAATTCGTCGTGGGTCGATCCTCCGAGACGTACCTCCC
>DAPKRP010000849.1:0-2611 GCA_031800515.1 Polyangiaceae bacterium LLY-WYZ-14_1
GCGCCCCCAAAGGTGGAGCAGCTCGATGAGATCGGGGGACGGCCGGGGATGAACGCTCCCTTTCCGCGGGAGCCGATGGGGCTCATCCGGGCGGTCGCGGGGCAGGCGGTCGCCACCGAGTTCCTGGTCACGCCCCTGCCCCTCTGGCCGGTCCGGGGCGTCTTCCTGACCGGTCGCCTCCCCGGTGTGCCGCCGGCGCTCCCGCTCCGGCGTCTGTTTCTCGCCAGCCTGGTCCTCGGCGTGCTTCGCTGGTGGACCGGCAGCCTCGGTGTCCTCTGGTCGCTGGCCATCGTTCTGGCGGACTGGCCCGGCCTGCCGGGGGCTGGGGCCCTCCTCGGGGCGTCCCTGCTCGGCGGGCTGCTCGGCCGCTCCTCCGAGGAAGAGCGGGCCCGTCGAGAGATCCTCGGCCTCGCTGCCGGGGTCAACGCGCTTCCGGCCTGGCTTGCCGCGCCCGCCGCGCGACGGGTCTTCGCCGTGCTGCGGAGCGACTGGGCGATGACCCAGCCCGGACCGGATCAGGACGGCGAGCGGGTCGACTGGCACGAGGCCGCCGCGCGTTCCGCCGAGGTCGACGAGCTCCTGCTTCCCCTGCTCTTCGCCCTGGCGGCCTACGAGGCGCGGCTCGAGCCAGGGCCGGAGGCGGAGGCCCTCCGGGAGCAGGTCTGGACGAACGTCCAGCGCCGCTGGGAGCCCCGGTTCCTCGGCGGCGCCGCGCCCTGCCCCGGCCTGGCCTAGTACCCCTGCCCGGAAGTTCGAACCGGGTTTGCGCCGGTCCCGAACGCCGCTCGCGGCGTTGCGCCTCCTCGAAAGGGCGTTCGGCCCCTTTTTTCCCGTGCCCGCCAAGGACCGGGACGCCGCCGCGTATGACGGGGGGAGGGGGACCCCGCTTGTGATGAGAGCGGTGTTTTCCTCTTGCACTGTACGGCGAGGTCCTCTACACCCCCGCCACGGTCCGAGAGGGAGCGCATTCCGATGGGCACCGAACGAGGCTTGATCCGACCCCATACCCAGCGCGTCAGCGCCTTCCAGCGCGTCGTCGACGCGCTGCTGATCGCGTTCGGCCACCTGCTGGCCAGCCTCGTCTATCCGGATTCCTTCGGCAGCCGGGAGCTCCTGGCGGTCGTCCTGGCGGTCCTGGTCTTCAACTTCGTCGCCGAGGCGAACAACCTCTACCGCCCCTGGCGGGGAGCGCCCTTCCGGGCCGAGCTGGCGAAGGTCGCCCTGGTCTGGGCGATGGTCATCCCGACCCTCCTCTTCATCGCCTTCCTGCTGAAGCTGTCCGCGACCTACTCCCGGGCGATCACGATCCTCTGGTTCCTGGTCACCCCGGTGCTGCTCGCCGGCTACCGGTTGGTGCTCCGGCATGTCCTCCGGGACCTCCGGCGACGGGGCTACAACACGCGGACCGTGGCCATCCTGGGGGGGACGGAGACCGGCGCCTCCCTCGCCCGGCGGATCCTCGGCAGCCCCTGGTCGGGCTTTCGAATCATCGGCTGGTACGACGACCAGAGCTGCGAGGCCCGGCGGGATTTGCGGGCCCTCGGCGCCAGTGGTTACCGGACCGCCGCCGGCCTCGCCAGCCCGATGCCGGAGGAGCTCGGCGATCCGAGCGGCGAGGCGGACGATCTCATCGCCCACGCGCGGCAGGGGCTGGTCGACGTCGTGTACATCGCCCTGCCCATGCGGGCGGAGGACCGCATCAAGGAGTTGGTGCGGGAGCTCGCCGACACCACCGCCAGCGTCTACCTCTGCGCCGACTTCTTCATCTTCGACCTGATGCAGGCCCAGTGGTCGAACGTGAACGGCGTGCCCGTGGTCAGCGTCTTCGAAAGCCCCTTCCACGGGGTGGAAGGCTGGCTCAAGCGCGCTGAGGACATCGTGCTCGGCTCCCTGGCGCTGCTGCTGGCATCGATCCCCATGGCGGTCGTCGCCCTCGGGGTGAAGCTATCGTCCCCGGGTCCCGTCTTCTTCCGCCAGCGCCGCTATGGGCTCAACGGGGACGAGATCCTGGTCTGGAAGTTCCGCAGCATGCGGGTGCAGGAGGACGGGGCCAAGGTCGTCCAGGCGCAGAAGCAAGATCCCCGGATCACCCCCTTCGGCGCCTTCATCCGGCGGACCTCCCTGGACGAGCTGCCCCAGCTCTTCAACGTGCTGGCGGGGAGCATGTCCCTGGTCGGCCCCCGGCCCCACGCGGTGGCCCACAACGAGCAATACCGGCGCCTGATCCACGGCTACATGCTTCGCCACAAGGTGAAGCCGGGGATCACCGGCTGGGCCCAGGTCAACGGTTGGCGAGGCGAGACGGATACCCTGGAAAAGATGCAGAAGCGCATCGAGCACGACCTGCACTACATCGAAAACTGGGATCTGTTTCTCGACATCAAGATCCTCTGGCTGACCGTCTTCGGCAGTAAGACCCGCACCAACGCCTACTGAGGGGTTGGTGCCGACCGAGGGGTGGGCGTCTACCGAGGGGTGGGCGTCGCCCCGCCCGTCGCTCCCTCGGCGCGCAGCCGCGCCTTCGTGCGGGCCCCCTTCCGGACGAGGGCAGGGCGAAGGAATCGGGCCAGCCGGGGAAAGACGTAGCCCAGGGTGGCGAGCCGGCCCGAGG
>DAPKRP010000850.1:0-5949 GCA_031800515.1 Polyangiaceae bacterium LLY-WYZ-14_1
GCTCCGCGACGACGACGGGAGGCGTGGTCTCGACGATGAGCTCCATCGTTCGGGGCTCGTCGACACCCGACGGACCGCTGGTCGAGACGGCGCGGGCCTTCGTCCAGAGGGCTCCGGCGGCGACGGCATGGAAGGCGAGGCCGGCCGCTAGCCCGATGAACAAGCGACCCGCGCCGCCTGGGCCCGAAGCCCGCAAGGGCTCCCGAAAGGCGACGGCGGCCAGGCCGGTCACCCGGACGTGGTCGGAGCGCCGCCGGGCGAGGCGGGCCGACAACGCACGCCGCCCCCGGGGGCTGTCGGAGATCCCCAGGAGCGCCAGGGGGTCCGGTAGCTCGGCTCCGCTCCGGGAGACCCGCGGGGGCTGGTCGCTCGTCCAGCCGTCCACCCCTGGCATGGCGCCGAGCCGGTCGTCGGCCAGGCTCATGGAGAGCCCGTCCCTTCGGCGGGTCCGCCGCGCGGCATGTCCTCCGGCGGCACGGCACCGAAGGCTACGCGGGCGATCCCCGCCACCTTCAGGCCGTCGAGCACTTCGATCACCCGGCGGTGGGGAACGCTACCGTCCGCCTGGATCACCGCTCGGAGCGCGCTGTCCTTCGCCAGCGCCGTCTCCGCGCGGCTCGCCAGCTCGCCGTCGGGGCAGGCCTCGCCGTCGACGTAGAGGGCGCCGTCGGGAGTGATGCTCACGGCGAAGATGGTCTGGAGGGCCTCGCTCTTCTCCGCCGTGGGCAAGTCCACGGGCACCGCCGGCGTCACCACGATCTTCGCGGTGACGATGAAGATGATCAGGAGGACGAGGGTGATGTCGACGAGGGGGGTGACGTTGATGCCCTCGATGATCCCGCCTCCGGGGCGCTGGGCCGGGCCACCCACCTCAGGGCGCCTCCGACGCTGCCGGCGTTGGCGTCGACGCCGGCGGCGATGCCATGCCCTCTCGGCGGATCGCCTGGTGACGGTCTCCTTCCCAGGCGGCCGGCCGATGGGTCCCGGCCAGCGGTGCGTTCTGGTCCACCAGGTAGGCGACCACCAGGCTCGACAGGGCCTCGGCGTCGGCGAGCATGTCGGCGATCCGCCGCTGGAAGTAGTTGTAGAGGGCGACGGCGGGCAACGCGACGCCGATGCCGACGGCGATCGCCACCAGGACCTCGGCGATCGCGCTCATCACCTCCGCCGAGGCGGTCTGCCCCGCGCCACCCACGCCGGCGGACCCGCTCGCCTGACCCAGCGCCTCGAAAGCGAGGACGACGCCGATGACGGTGCCGAACAGCCCGATGAAGGGCGCGTTGTTGCCGAGGGTTCCCAGGTAGGCGAGACGCCGCTCGAGACCCTTCCGCTCGATCGCCATCACGCTCTCCATGCCCTTCTCTGCAGCCCGGGCTCCCCGGTCCGCCAGCCGGAGGCCGGCAGCCGCGACCATACCGCCGAAGGTCCGGGAACGCTCCACTGCGGCGAGGGCATTCACCCGCTCCTCGTAGCGTAGGTGCCCGTCGAGGATCTCGATGAGCCCGGCGAGGTCATCGCCCTTCCGTCGAAAATAGAGGAACCGCTCGATGGCGACGGCGATGGTTCCGACCGAGAGGAAGAACAACAGCCAGAGCACCCAGCCGGCCCCGGACTGGATGAAGGCGTGCTTGAGGAGTTCGACGATGTCCATGAGAGCTTCTGGGGCGGAGACGCGCCGGTCTCTGGTCACGGTGGCTGGCCCGACGGATGCCGCCGTGGTCCCCGGGCTCGGCCCTTCGTTGCCCGGTCGTCGTGCGCCAGGGTTCGTCCCGTCGGCCGGAGCGCTGCTTGACCTACGGGAAACCGTAGCCTACCGCTTGCGACATTGAAAGTCGTTTTCAATATCATCCCACCGGTAAGCCGCCCGCCAGCATGAATCGCCATCGCCGCCCGCATCGGGCTCATCCACGTCCGTTTTCCTCCTTCCGAGGGTTGACGACCCTCGCCCTGGTCGTCGCCGGGGGCTGCGGCGCCGATGATGGGGCGCCCCCCGAGCCCGCGGGGCCGGCGACCTTCATCGTCCAGGCGACGGTGGAGACCCCGGCCGGGCGGACCTCCGTCGTACGGGCCGTTCCGACCCTCGACCTCGGTACCCTGGCGCTCGACCGCGGGGTCGAGCTCTCCGGCGCCGGTCGGGTGTTCTTCCGGGACCCGGAGGGGATCTTTCTTGGCTCCGCGGAGACCCCCCGGGTGACCCGCTACGGTCTCGACGAATCCGCTTCCCGACTCGAGCCCGTTCCGGAAGACACCCTGAGCTTCCAGGCGGGTGGCTTCGGGTTTCTGCCCTTCGGCAATACGTTCTTGACCCGGGACCGGGCGTTCCTTCTCGAGGGCAGCACCCTGTCCGGTCTGGTCTGGGATCCCGCCGCCCTCGAGGTCGTGACGTCGGGCTTGGACCTTTCCGCGCTCGAGCGAGAGGGCTTCTCCCTGACCATCAATCCCGGGGTCGTCCGAGGCGACTCGCTCCTGGTTCCCCTGCAGTACACCAACTTCAGCAGCCTCGAGACCCCGCCCCTCGTGGCCGTCGCCGCCCTCGACATCCAGACCGCCGAGGTGTCCGCCGTGCTGACCGACGAGCGCTGCGTCGGGGGCAACACGCAGCTAGCCCGAATGGAAGATGGGACGGTGCTGGTGGCGGCGGATGGATTTCTCGGTCTGACCAACCTGCTGGACCCGGAGGCCCCGCCGACCTGCCTCCTGCGCATCCCCCCGGGCTCCGAGACCCCCGCCTTCGATCCGGATTATCTGGTGGCCTTCCCAGACCTGCTCGGCGGTCGCCAGGGGCTCGGGCTGGTCTACGGTGGGGAGGGGGTCGCCTTCGTCTCCGCCTTCTACCCGGAGCGCCTCGAGAACGATCCGACCACCGCCCTCTTCGATGCTCTCGGGGAGCGCGTCAGCCGTTGGTGGCGGGTCGATCTGAACACCATGACCGCCGCGGAGCTCGACATCCCCTTCCACAGCTTGCGGTCGACGGTGGGCTTCCCCGACGGCGACCGGGTCTACCTCGCGGTGCCCGACCGCGGCTTCGAGGGTCGAAGCCGCCTGTTCTCCGCTTCGGTCCGGGGGGATCGGTCCCCCACCGAGCTCTTCGAGACCACCGGCCTGGTGACCGCGGTCCACCGCCTCGCGGCGCCGGACCCGGGCCGGTGAGCTCGGTCGGTGGCTCAGCGGATGCGGAACAGCTGTAGGAACTCGCCGGTGACGGTCAGGCTTTCTTCCGCCCGACGGTCTTCGTCCACCCGGTAGAGGGTGCTGCGCCCGGCGTCTCCGTCTTCACGCTGGAAGTAGAGCTCGTCCCGCACTTCGAAGGGCGGGAAGGGAAGCGCGCTCAAGGGGACATCCAGGGACGACGAGGTTCCCTCATCGAGATCGAGGACCACCCACTCCCAGACCTCCGCGAAGGCGAGGTCCCGCACGTCGTCGACCTCGTCGAGGTCGACCTCACGGCCGAGACCGCGGGTGATGGCCGTCCCGTCAGGACGGCCCGCGATGTGTCCCACCTCCGGGGCGCCGGTCAGGGCCGCCAGGTCGACGTAGAAGTTCGGGTCGAACCCGTCTTCCCCCGCCCGGATGCGGAGCAGGCAGGGGGGCGGCAGCTCGTCGTCCCCGAGCAGGGCATAGCGCCCGTCGTCGTTGTCTCCGATCACGACGAGCTCGTCGTCTCCGCCGACGAAGGCGCCGCCGGCGGCGACGCATCGGTCGTCTTCCGGGAGGGCGATCAGTCGATCCTCGTCGCCGTCCAAGATCACGACGGCGACCACCGGGATCACGTCCAGGTCGTTGAAATCGGTCCAGGCCAACGTGACGAAGACCCGGTCGCCGATCACTTCGATGTCCGTGGCTTCCTCTTCGAAGCCCTCCCGGTCGACCTCGGGGATCGGGAAGCTGCCTTCGATCTCCATCGTCGAGGGATTCCAGATGATCACCTCGAACCCATCCAGGTCGACGTAGTAGGCCTTCTCCGCCGAGAGGAAGGCGAACAAGGGCCGGAAGCCCCGGACGGCTCGGCCCGCCATGCTGAAGGTAGCTCCGGGCTCGAGGCGAAGATCGGCGGTGACCTCGTGTCGGGTGATCTGCAGCGATTCCGAGTCCATGGTGAACACGGATCCATCGAAGGCGTAGGCGCGGGAAAAGCCGTTCAGCTCGAGGGCGCCACCGAGGTCGATGGTTCGGGCGTCGAGGTCGGGCTCGACGGAGACGAAGAGCGTACGGCCGTTCGGGGTGAGGACCCGACTGGCGGCGAGGAAGGCGGGATCGTCTGGCGACCTATCGTCCGGCGGCGAGCCGCCGTCGCCGCCGTCGTCGCCGCAGCCCGCGCCGGCGATGACGAGGAGCAGGGCGCCGAGGGCGGCGACCGCGGGCTTGCGCGACGCCCCCGCCGAGCCGGCTTCTTCGACCGGTGAACGGTCCTGCCGCTTGCCGGCGAGCCCCCCGCCCCCCACCGGGCGTCGGAGGGCGAGCCACGCCCAGAACACCACCCCGGCGAGCTCGAAGAGCAGCAAGGCCACGATGAAGACGATCACGTAGGTCGGTGGGTCGAGGGGGGGCTCGTCGAGACCGGCTCGGGCGAGGATCCGCTGCCCGTGGGCGGTGGCGGCGGGGCCGAAGTCGAGCTCGGACCGGTAGCGCGTCCCGTCGCGGCCGGTGACCTCGAGGGCGAGGCCTTCGACGCCGTCGACGGTCCAACGTCGCCCGTGGCCCGAGATCGGCTCTCCCCGGGGGTCGACGAGCACCGCCTCCTGCCAGTTGGGCTCGGCGCCGCCGAGGGGCGAGAGCAGCACCTGGGCCCGCGCGGTGGTAGCGGCGCGATGCGCGGTCACCGCGAGGTTCCAGGGCCCGACCTGAATGGGTCCGGCGACCTCGGATGCGGCGGGTACGCCTCGGAGGATCCGACTGCCATACCCTTGGTAGCTGGCGAACACCGCGGCGGCGAGGGCCACCACGGTGATGCCTCCGGAGATCAGCACCGCCGGCCGGAAGAGGGGCGTTCGAACCGGCGAGACGCCCTGTCGCTTCGCCCGCCGAAGCTCGGCGAGGGCAGGGCCCGCCAGCACCGCCATCGACAGCAGCAACCCGAAGAGGAACCAGAGAGCTTTGGTGGTCAGGCCCCCGAAGGTGCCGAAGTGGAGCGGATCCGCGGTATCCGACCACCGATGAAGGGGGTTGAGGGCCTCCGCGCGCTGGGTGCCGAGCACCTCCCCGGAGAAGGGGTCGAGGTAGACCCGGCTGGCCCGGTCCCGGACGAGCCAGGCCCCCGTCTGACCATCGATGCGCACCGGCTCTCCGACCTCCCCCGGGAGCCGCACCATGCCGACGTCGAGGTCGGGCATCTCCCCCCGGGCCGCGTCCACCAGGGCCTCGATGGGAAGGCGGGTCGGACTGGGTCCCAGCGCGGCCAGCCGTTCGCCGGAGAGGGTTGGCGGCTCGGGCTCGATCCGGGCTTCTGCGAGATCGTGGCCCGCCGCTTCGACCAGGTACCAGACGCCGGTGAGGGCGATGACGATGGCGAGGAGAAACGACCAGACGCCGAGGGTGCGATGGACGTCCGCCGTCCAGACCCGAAGCCCCCGACCGCTCCGGAGCCGGAAGGGGTGGCGCCAGAATCGGCGATAGCTGAGCAGCCCGGTGACGGCGGAGACGAGGAGGGCGATGCCGAGCAAGGTGACTGCGTAGATCCCGTAGGGCACGACGAACGTCTTGTGGAACTGGCGTAGGTAGACCTGGACCGACAAAACGTTCCGCCGGCCGGTCAGGCGACCCGAGCCTGGGTCGAGCAATGCGTATTCGAGCTGCCCCCGGGGCGCGGAGCCCACCGCCACCACGGGCTGACCAGGCTCGAGGGGCGCCACGAGGGTGCTCCACCGCATCTTCGGCAGCTCCCGGTCGAGGGTCTCTCCCACCCGGTCCCAGGCGACGGTCTCGCTGACGGCGACCCGTCGAGCTGGGTCT
>DAPKRP010000851.1:0-4060 GCA_031800515.1 Polyangiaceae bacterium LLY-WYZ-14_1
CTCCCCGGCGCCCATCATCGCCCGGCCGGCGGCGTAGGTACCGAAGTTGCCACCGGCGAGGTTCTGCACGTAGCGGGCGTCGTGCCCGTATTCCTGGTCGAGCTGGAACTGCCTCTGGGCGGCTTCCGCCTCTGCCTGGGCGATGCCGATTCGGGCGGTCCGAGCGGCGCGCTTGGCCGCACCGATCTCCGCCTGGGCTTCCCGGAGCCGAGCCTCGTCGTCATCGTTCAGGTTGATGTTGAACTGGCCCATCTGAACGATCCGGGCACCGATGTCGTTCAAGTCGGGACAGCTTTGGATGAATGCCTGCGCGATTTGCTGCTGCAGCGGCATGATCTGAAGCAGGCTCTTTTCTTCTTGAATGGCGATGCGACCGACGACGGTCTTCACGCTGTTCATGAAGAGACCCCGGATCCACTGGAGCACCTCGTCGTTCGAATCGGAGCCCCGAACGCCGGTGTACTTGACGATGAACGCCTCCGGGTCGGTGACCTGGAAGGAAAAGGTGCCGAAGATCCGGGGGGTCACCATCTCGCCGAGGAGCGGGTCTTCCATGTAGCCCAGCTCGCCCCCGAAACGGACGTTGTAGATCGGGCGAAGAGTGACGAAGAACAGATCAGTGGTGAAGACGTTCCCGCCGGTGAAGCTGTCGACCATGTTCGACAAAAAGGGAACGTTCTGGGTCGACAACTGATGCCGCTGCCCGGCCCCCGCGGTGCGGAGGGTGCCCACCACGGCGCCATCCCGGAAGAAGACCGCGGCCTCGTCCGCGTCGATGGTCAGCTGGGCGTAGGCGGGGATCGTCTGGTCCGGATGCCGGTAGACGATGAGGTCCTTCTGGTCGTCGGGCCGCGCGATCATCATCTCGCGCACGCCGTTCTTCACGAAGTCCATGATGCCCATCTTGCCGTGTTCCTCCGGTTGCCTTGAGGCCCGTCGCCAGGTAGCCGAGGCCAACCCTACGCGGCGGGCGCGGACCGAGCTACTCGGTCGCCGTCGATCGCGCCATCCCCCCCGGTGAGAAGGCATTTGCCGCGACGGAGCGATTCCGCCCCGTCGCTTTAGCGGTGTAGAGGGCCTGGTCCGCCAGGGTGACGAGCACCTCCGCGGAGACCGGGGCCCAGGGCCCCGCGGTCGCGACCCCGAAGCTGGCGGTGATCGGGATCGCCGGGCCTTCGTTCCCGACGCGGACGGGCGGCGCCTCGAGCGCCTGGCGCATCCGCTCCGCCACGACCAGGACGCCCTCGGCGTTGGCCCGGGGGAGCAGGGCGAGGAACTCCTCGCCACCCCACCGGGCGAGCCGGTCCTCCCGGCGCAGACTCCGGCGGAGCCGGCGACCGGTCTCGGCGAGGACCACGTCCCCCGCCCCGTGGCCGAAGCGGTCGTTGATCGACTTGAAATGGTCGACGTCGACGGCGACGACGGAGACGGGCTCCCGGGTCCGGGCGACGGCATCGAGCTGCTGGTCGAGCAGCGGGGCCAGACCGCGTCGGTTGAGCAGACCCGTCAGGGGGTCCCGTCGGGCCTCCTGGCGCAGCGCCTCCTGGGCGGTCCGGAGCTGTTCTTCGAGGCCTAGGATCCGGAAGCCGACGCGCACCCGGGCGCCGAGCTCCGCGGGCCCGACGGGCTTGACCAGATAATCGTCGGCGCCGGCGTCCAGCCCCTGGACCACGTCGCCGGTCTGGTCCCGGGCGGTCACCAGGACCAGGTAGCGGTAGCTTTCGAGGTCCGCGGAACGCACCGCCCGGCAGATCGCGAGGCCGTCGAGACCCGGCATCATCACGTCGACGATCCCGAGACGCGGCCCGCCGGGGTCGAGGAGCATCGCCAGCCCCTCGTGACCGTCCGTCGCCTGGGCGACGAGCCCATAGCCCTGGGACTCGAGCCGGGCGGAGACGATCCGCCGATGGACCGGATCGTCGTCGACGACGAGCACCCTCGGGGGCGCGGACGGGCTCGCTTGTGACACCCCAAGGACGACGGAACGGCCGCGGAGCCCGCGGCTTCAACCGTCCGTGGGCGATGCAGTCCGTATCTTGTTACGGTTTCACGCGACCTCGAGGGCCACGCCCCCCCGTTCCAGCCGTTCCCGCTCCGCATCCAGGTCCGTTCGCAGCAGGGGGTGCTCGTCGAGGGTTCCCGGCGGGAACCGCACGACCAGGGTGCCCCGGGGCAGCTCCTTCTTCGCCTTCTTCCCCTCGGGAGGCCGCACTTCGAGGGTCGGTCGGGGGAGGTCCTGGGCGCCCCGGCTGCGGTGTACCCGGACCGCCAGGCGAAGCAGGGTCGCCGCCCGCACCGCCTGCTCCCCGAGGGCGCCCCCGAGCTCCTCCAGGGGCTCGTGGCGGAACTTCCGCCGGTGCGCCCGCACGAGCCCGGCCAGGAGCGCCTGCTCCTCCCGGGTGAAGCCAGGAAGGTCCGAGGCTTCCACGACGTAGGCGCCGTGCTTGTGGTAGCCGCTGTGGCGGAAGGCGAGCCCCACCTCGTGGAGGCGCGCCGCCCACCCGACGGCCTGGCGCACGCGCCGATCCCCGATCTCCCAGGCGTCCGCGACCTGCTCGAGGAAGGCCAGGGTCGTCTCCCGGACCCGGGCGGCCTGGGTTTCATCGACGCCATAGCGGCGCGCCAGGGCGTCGACGGACTGCTCCCGGAGGTCCTCCCCCTGGGCCCGGCCGAGGAGGTCGAAGAGAAGCCCCTCTCGTAGGGCCCCCTCGCTCGGGCGCATCTCGTCGATGCGGAAGGCCTCGAACACCGCCATCAGGATGGCTAGCCCCCCGATGAGGACGGGCCGGCGGCTGCTCGATAGCCCGGGAAGGTCCAGGTCATCGATCTCCTTGGCGTCGATGCACGCGTCCGCCAGGGCATCGAGGCCTTTCCGGGTGATGGTGCCGTGACCGAGGCCCATCGCCTCGAGGATCCCGGCGATCTCCTTGTTGGTGCCCGACGATCCCAGGGCCTCCCGGTAGCCGAGCTCGGCGATGGGGCCGAGCAGGGGCTCGAGCTCGACGGAGGCGGCGAAGCGCGCCGCCCCCAGACGGTCGGCGTCGATCCCGCCGCCGGGGAAAAAGCCCTTGGTGAACGTGACGCATCCCATCCGGAGGCTGTCCGCCCGGACCACCTGGAAGCCTTCGCCGACGACGCATTCCGTGCTGCCGCCGCCGATGTCCACCACCAGCCGCCGGCCCTCCCCCGGCTGCTCGGTCCGGGCGACTCCCTGGTAGACGAGACGCGCTTCCTCGGTCCCGCTGATGACCTCGATCTCGTAGCCGAGGGCCTTGCGCGCCTTGGCCAGAAAGCGGTCGGCGTTGCGTGCCGCCCGGAGGGTGTTGGTGCCCGCCGCCCGCACCCGTTCCGCCGGCGTGCCGGCGAGCCGTTCGCCGAAGCGGCGCAGACAGGCGAGGCCCCGTTCCTGGGAGGCGTCGTCGAGCATGCGGCGCTCGTCGAGCCCTTCCGCCAGGGCCACCCGCTCCTTCAAGCGGTCGACGATGCGCAGGGTGCCCCCTTCGCTCCGGGCCATGACGAGGTGAAAGCTGTTCGACCCGAGGTCGACGGCGGCGAGGGGACCGTCGGGGACGACGGCGACGTCGTTCATGGACTGCAACCTGGCCCCAGGGTGACGGCTTGGAAAGGCGGGGTGCCTGGGATTGCGACCCCTGCTCCGGGCGGCCAGCCTGGAGCATGGCCCTCACCGTCGGCTCCGGACCCTTCGGGCGCTCCCCCGGGGGGCGCTTCAACTTCAGCTATCGTTCCCCCGCCCACGTCGTCTACATCGAAGACGCGCCACGACGGGTTCGGGTGAAGGTCGCCGGGCGGGTGGTCGCCGACAGCCGGCGGATGAAGCTGCTCCACGAGACCGGGCTGATGCCGGTCTACTACTTTCCCAAGGACGACGTCGACGCGGCGGCGCTCGCCCCGAGCGACACGCGGACGAGCTGCCCCTTCAAGGGCGAGGCCTCCTACCACCACCTGGTCGTCGGCGATCGCCGGGTCGAGGACGCCGCCTGGTACTACCCGAGCCCGAACCCGGAGGTGCCCGACCTCCAGGACCGCATCGCCTTCTACT
>DAPKRP010000852.1:0-1541 GCA_031800515.1 Polyangiaceae bacterium LLY-WYZ-14_1
CCCGAGGAGGCCTCCCTTCGGCGCGGAGCGGCGGAGCACCGAGACCAGCTCCCGGAGCAGCATCGCCTCGAACTGCTCGGCCGCCTTCCGGGCTCCGGCGTCGTCGTTTCCGCCGGCCATCCCCTCCCGGGGGGCCGTCGCGTCTCGGACGCCCGCCGTCGGCTCGGTCACCAGCCCGGCCAGGACCGCGGGGTCGATGCCGGTGCCCCCCGGCACTAGTGGACCTCCACCTCGGCCCGGAGGGCGCCGGCGGCCCGAAGGGCCTGGAAGATCGCCATCAGGTCCCGGGGCCGGGCACCGATGGCGTTCAGGGCCGCCACCACGTCGGACAGGGTCGCCGTCTCCGGGACCAGTCGGAGGGGGCCGTCTTCCTGGGTCGCCTGGACGTCGGACTCCGGAACCACCGCGGTCTGCCCGCCCCGGGCGAGCGCGTTCGGCTGGGAGACCCCGAAGCGCTCCCCGATCTCGACGGTGAGCCCTCCCTGGGCGACCGCCGCCTCGCCGATGCGGACGTTGGCCCCGAGGGCCACCGTGCCGGTGCGTTCGTCGATGACGACCCGGGCCGGGGCGTCCGCCTCGACCTCGAGCACCTGGACCCGGGCGAGGAGGCCGACCTGGTTGTCCGCGTAGTCCGCGGGCACCCGGACGACCACGGTCCCCGGGTCCGGCGCGCTGGCGGTTCCCTCCCCGAGCTCGCCGCCGATCGCCTCGACGATCCGGCTCGCGTTGACGAAGGAGGGGTCCTTCAGGGTCAGGACCAGGGTCTCTCCGTCGAGCTCCGGGGCGGCGACCCGGCGTTCGACGATGCCGCCACTCGGCACCCGGGCGGTGGTGGTGAAGTTCTGGCCGACCCGGGAACCGGTGCGCCCTTGAAAGAGGAAGCCCCCGACCACGAGGGGCCCCTGGGCGACGGCGTAGACCCGCCGGTCGGCCCCGTAGAGCGGCGTCTGGAGCAGCGTCCCCCCCTGAAGGCTCCGGGCGTTTCCCAGGGAGGAGACCACCACGTCGATGCGGGTGCCGGGGTTGGCGAAGGGCGGAAGGTCCGCGGTGACCATCACCGCCGCCGCGTTCCGGGTCTGGATCATCCGGGGGTCGATGGTGGCGCCGAGGCGCCTAAGCATCGCCGCCGTGCTCTGAAGGGTGAAGCGCGCCTGGCCGATGTCGCCGGTGCCGTTCAGGCCGACCACCAGGCCATAGCCGATCACCTGGTTCGTCCGAACCCCTCGGACGTCGCAGAGGTCTTCGATGCGCACCGCCCGGGCCCGCTCGGGCAAGCCGGCGGCGCCGAGGATGCTCAGCAGGAGCGGAAGCAGAAGCACCCCGAGGCCCGGCGGGCGGCGGGTCGGGCGGACCTCGGTCCTCGTGGCACCGGTTCTCATGGCACCAGCGCGGAGATGAGCCGGGCGAGCCAGCCCTGCCGTTGGTTGTCCGTGAGCGTGCCGCGGCCGGTGAACTCGACCTGGGCGTCGGCGATGAGGCCCGAGCGCACCGAGTTGTCCTCCTGGATGTCCTGAGGCCGAACCACCCCGCTCACGTAGATG
>DAPKRP010000853.1:0-2694 GCA_031800515.1 Polyangiaceae bacterium LLY-WYZ-14_1
GGGAGGCCGAAGGCGAGCTCGAAGAGCGCCGGCCGCCAGGGGTCCTGGGCGACCCGGCGGAGCCACTCCCGGAGGTCCGCCCGGACCTCGTCGACCCCGTCCTGGAAGACCCGGTCGATCGCCGGGACGAGCTCCTCGGCGTAGGCCTCCGCCACCCGGCGGACCACCTCGTCGAGGCGGGCCAGGGCGTCGGCCACCCGGGCGTCGTCGGGCAGCGTGAGGAGGCCTTCCCGGCGAAGCTCCTCGAGGAGTCGGAGCTGGGCCTCGTGGATGAGCCGACCCCGCTGGAGCGGGTCGAGCTCGTCCACCGACTCCGGGGTCTCTCGGGGGGAGAGCTTCAGGATGGCGCGGAGGAAGAAGCGATAGGGACAGTGGGCGAAGGACTCGAGGGCGGTCGGGGAGAAGGGCCGGGCATCGAGCCGATGCCGCGCCAGGGCGGCCGCGGCCCCCGGGGGGGGATCCACGAGCCCGTCCACCGCGGTGAATGACTTTCGCCAGCGCCGCGCCCGGAAGCGCAACGCCCGACGGAGGTGGGGGCTCGCGTCGAGCAAATAGCGCGCCGCGCCCCTCCGGGCCTCCCGGGGGCGTTCGACCAGCCGGCGGAGCACGGCCAGGTCGTACTCCGCGTGGTCGATCGCCTGCTCCGGGCTCGCCGGGGCCGGCCATCCCATGCGCGCGCGGCCCGCGGCCTCCGCCTCCCGGCCGAGCTCCTCGAAGCTCGGCAGCCGGCCGGTGACCGCCCGGAGGACCTCGAGCCCGTAGAACGAGGGCACCCGCGGGCGCGCCCGCTCCGTCTCGACCCGGGGGTAGGACAGCACCAGGCGCGCCTCGGCGGCCCCGACCCCCACCCGGAGGGCGAGGCGCTCGTCCTCCACCCGGGACTCGTTCACCGCCAGGTCCGGGCTCGTCGCCGACCGGCGGGCGTCGAGGAGCACCGGGTCTTCGACCACCTTCTGCGGGAAGACCCGCTCGGCCAGGCCGGGTAGGAAGACGACGGGGAAGCTCAGGCCCCGGGCTTCGTCGAGGGCGGCCACCCGGACCGCCCCCGGGTGGTCCCCCGGGACGGGCTCCGTCAGCTCCGTCAATCGCTCTTCGAGGACGAGGCGCACCTCGTCGAGGCCCACCGGGCCGACCGGCGCCATCGGCGCGAGCTCCGCCAGGACCCGTTGGACCGAGGCCGGATGGCGGACCGCGGCGTGGGCCAGGGAAGACAGCGCGTCGAGCCACTCGCCCCAGCTCGCCGCCTCGGGCAGGGCGGCGAGCTGGTCGAGGAGTGGCAGGGCGAAGGCGCGGAGGGCGGCGAGCTCCGTGCGTCGGCGGGCGAGGCGGAGGAGCCGGGGATCCTCCGGGTCTTCGGCGAGGAGCTCGGCGTGATCCTTCGCGAGGGCGGCATCCAGGCCGTCGAGGCGGCGCGCCCAGCGGTCCCGCCCCCCGACGACGGCGGCGTCGACCAGGAGCTGCTCCCAGCGCCGGGGGCTCCGGAAGCCCCCGCCGGACACGGCGGCGAGGGGGACCCCATCCCCATCCCGGGGGATCGCCGCCGCCGCCGGCGACGCGGGGTCGTCGGTTACCCCATCCCCGCTTTCCGAGGGCTCCGCCTCCGCCTCGGGCACCGGGACGAGCTCGTCGTCCGGGGCCACCCAGCGCGCCTCCTCCGGGGGCACCGCCGGTGGGGCGCCGTCGACCTCCGGCGGGGGCAGGACGCCGAGGGACAGGTACTCGGCGAAGGCGCGGGCGGAGAGCCCCTCCGCGGCGCAGGCCAAGAGCGCCAGGAGCCCGCGGCCATCCGGGTTGGGGCGTCGGCTACCCCGGGAGGACACGAAGGGGACCTCCGCTCGGGCGAGCGCCTCTTCGATGGGGATGCGGTAGAGCTCCGGGGCCCGAAGCAGCACGGCGATCCGGTCGAAGGGGGTGCCCCGTTCCGCCTCGGCGACGATGCGGCGGGCGATCTCGACGCATTCCCGATGCTCCCCCGGGGCGGAGAAGACCTCGACGGTGCCGTCGCCGCGGGGAGCCCGGGGCTCGGCGGTGCCGGGAGGGGGCGCGGCCTCCCCGGGGCCCACCTGGAAGAGGCGGTTCTGGAGCCGATGGAGGTCGGAGGCCGGCGTGGCCGGGGCCGGCTCCTCGCCGGTGGGCGGACCCGCCGGCTCCGGGCCGAGCGGCCCTTCCGGGAGCGGCCCGTCCGGCGCCCGGGAGGGGGCCGGCGGGGGCTCGAAGAGGGAGAGCTGGAGGGGTGGCCGGAGGGCCGGGCGCGCTTTCCCTGCCCCTCCCCGGCGCGGTCGAGGCCCGGTCCCGGGGGCACCGGTTCCCCCGCCCGCCACGGAGGGGGCCGCTCCCGGCTCCGGCGCGACCGGGAGGGCGCCGAAGGCCTCTTCGAGGAGCCGCGCCGCCCGCCGCTCCCCCGTCGGCAGGGTGGCCAGCGCGGGCCCGCCGCGCTCGACCAGGGCGACCACCAGCTCGGCCTCCCGTCGGTGGGCGATGCGGGCGTCCAGCAGCACGATGGGCTGGCCGACCAGGTCGAGGGCGTCTTCCGCCCCGGGGCGTTCGCCGACCACCACCTGGCGGGCGACCTCGTAGGCGAGGGCCCGGTCGGCGATGCCCTCTTCGGCGAGGCCGCGCTCGAAGGCGGTGAGGAGGCGCAGAAGGTCGGGGTCGTCGATCGCCTCCGGGGACACGCCGGCCAGCCGGAGGTCC
>DAPKRP010000854.1:0-1668 GCA_031800515.1 Polyangiaceae bacterium LLY-WYZ-14_1
CGCGGTTGTTGGCGGCGTCCATGATCTCGCCGGCGAGCCGGTCGGTCATCGTCTTCTCCGAGCGCTTCGCCCATCGGCTTCGCGTTCTGGCGGCGCGCAACGCCGGGGGCGCCCCGGCGGTCGCCCTCTGGCTCCAGGGGACGACCGCCTCCGTGCTGGCGTTGGTCTCCCAGATCGAGCTCATCATCGCCGCCGTCGGCTTCCTGCTGACCCTGGGCGCGTTGCTGACCGTGCTCGGGGTGTTCCGGCTTCGGGCCCGGTCACGGGGCGGGACCGAGCCCGGCGGGGTGCGCACCTGGGGTCACCCCTGGACGAGCCTGGCCTTCGTCGGGGTCGCCGGGTGGATGGTGGTGCACAGCCTTCTCACGGAGCCCGCGGTCGGTCTCGCCGGCCTCGGCGCCGTGGGGCTCGGGCTCGGGCTCTGGCGCTGGGCTTCCGGTGGGGAGGGGTCTCCGGGGAGCCCGTGACGGGCCCCGCGGCTCACCGCGGGTTCCGACCGGAGCGGCGCCGTGCCCGGCTGGGCCGGGGGGAACCGACGGCGGCGCTTCCCCCCCCGTCGTCCTCCAGCCCGACCTTGAGCCGACGGGCGACGGCTACCCGCTGACGCCGCTTGTAAGCGTCGTGGCTCGCCTCGCCGGATTCGTTGGCCTGCTCCGTCTCCCGGTCGACGAGCTGGAACTCCGTCTGCGCGAAGATGATCCGGCCGAGGTGCCGGGCGTCTTCCGGGACCAATCGCCGCTCGAGGCGAATCGGCATGTCGACCACGAAATGGACCGTCCGAAAGCTCGGGGCGGTGAAGCGATTGTCCGTCCGCGGGTCCGGGTCCCCTTCGAGGTCCGGGGAGAGCTGGAGTCGGGGAAACAGGTCCCGCAGGGGCTCCTGCTCCTCGCAGTAGCTGCGGAAATGGAAGAGGGTGTTCTTCGATTCGTGGGGTGTGACGTAGTTGAAAGGGAACAGGCGGCGGGTCAGCTCGTCCAGCACGGGGAAGACGTCGTCGAGGGACCGGGTGACGATGCGGAAGCGCAGCTTGTCGTAGATCGCCGCGGCGACCGTTTCTGGCTTGGACAACAGCTTCGTGTACATCGAGTCTCGGTTCTTCCGCCCACCGATGAACTCCAGGATGGGATAGCCCCCGGCGAGCATGCCCCCGATCACGCGGTAGACCTTCGCCTCGACCATCTGGAACACGTCCTGATCGGACATGGGCAGGCGGTAGAGCAGCTCCCGGGATTCCAGGTGATGGATGATGTGCATCACCTTGAGAATCGCGCAGGCGCAGAGCTGCCGATGCCCCTTGCCGGAGGCCAGGGTCATCAGCTCGACGAGACCGCTGCGCTCGACCGGCTTCGGGATCGGAAAATCGAAGTTGCGCCGCAGGTAGTCGATCGCCGCCTGCTTGACCCGTTCCGTGCGGTCCCGGTCCTCCGGGTCGTCGAGGTCCAGCTCGAGCACCCCGACGAAGGCGTCGATCTGGGCCCGGGCTTCGAAGTTGAGCCGGTGCCAGTCGATGACGGAGCCGCCGCGCAGGATCAGGCGAATCGCCTCGAGGTCCGCCAGGGCGAGCGCCCCAGGGATCGGACGGACGGCGGGGTCGAGGCCGGGCGGGGCGTCCATCGGCCACCGATCCTACGCGCGGGCGTGCCCCGGCGCAGCCCGGGCCGCGAGGGG
>DAPKRP010000855.1:0-6575 GCA_031800515.1 Polyangiaceae bacterium LLY-WYZ-14_1
CGCCCTCCTCGGCGTCCTCGGGGCGACGTTGGGATGGATGGCGGCCGCCCACCTCGCCGCCACCTGGGTGCGTCCCACGCTGGTCGTCGCCGGGCTCGGGGGCCTGTCGCTGCTGCCCGCGGTGCGGGTCGGCGCCTTCCACGGGGGAGGCGGCACCATCCTAGGCGCCGCCCTGCTGCTCCTCGCGGTGGCCCTGCATCAAGGGCGGCGGCGGCGACCCCCCGCGGTCACCGCGACCCTTCTGTCCGGGCTGGGGGCCTGGTCGGCGGACGCCCCGGCGCTCCTCTCGGTCCCCGTCGTCTTCGTCGGCCTGGCGGCACTCCGGGGGCGCCGGGAGGCGGCCCGTCCCCTCGCGGCCGTGCTCCTGCTCGGGCTCCTCTGGGGCCTGGGGCACCTGGTTCTCTACGGCCGGCCCTTCTGCTCGCCGGACGACTTCCTCCGGGTGGACCTGAGCGGGACGGGGGACGCGGTCCGGGTCGCCGCCCTCGAGCGTTCCTTGCTCGGGGCGCGCCTGCTGCTTCAGCTGCCGGAGCCCGGCCTGGCGCGGCTCGTCGTCCCCGTCGCCGCCGGCTCCCTCCTGGGCCTCACCGCCCTCGTCGGGCGCCGTCCCTCCACCGCGCTGGTGCTGGCCATGCTCTGGACCGGCGCCGTGCTGACCCGGGTGTCGGTGGACACCCCGACCCGGACGTTCCTCGTCCTGGCGCTGCTCACCACCGGCCTGACCCTGCCCCTCCTGGTGGCCGCTCCCCTCGACCGGCTCGCTCTCCCCTGGCGGGCGCTCCCTCCGGTCTACCGGCGACGCGCCGGTCCCGCTGCCCTCGCCGCCGCCGTCCTGGTGCTCGTCGTCGCCGGGGCGGTCTCCCGGGGAGCTCGGGCGGCGAAGCCCTTCGAGCTCGCCCATCGGGACACGGTGAGGCGTGCCGAGGTCCACCTCGGCGAGGTCCCCTGCGACTTCCTCGCCTGGGAGCATTACGCCTGGGAGTGCAGCCACTTCGACCGCGGGGCGATGAGCCTCACCGGCCTGGTGACCAGCGTCGACAAGTCCCTCGGAGGTCGCCCCGTCGACGAGCCGGTCTTCGTCCTCGCCTCGGGTCGTCGGGGTCGAAGCCGTCGGGTCGCCATCGACGGGGTGGCGACGGACGGACCCGTCCTGCGGCTGGCCTGGGCGGTGCCCGACGGACACCAGGGCGGTGGAGAGCTCCGGGTCCGCGTGGAAGGAACCGTCGTCGACCGCTTCCTCATCCCGGTGGACCCGGCCCGCCGGTGGCGGGTACGCGAGATCCCCCTGCCCGACCGGGTCCGCGAACGGGTGACCCTCGGCCTCGAGATCACACCGGGCCCGGCGGGCCCGAGCGTCATCATGCTGCGGGGTCGCTTCGTCGCGGGACAAACGGCCGCGACGGGCGGGAGCGACGCGGCGCACGCCGGGAACGCACCGGGCGGCGAGCGGACGGGCTCAGTCGTCGGGCTCGCAGTCCTTGAACAACTGGTTCAGGGCCCAGACCTCCTTCGCCCGGAGGCTCTCGTATTTGACCCCGACGCCGTCGTCGCTGTTCCAGGTGATCCGCACCGGGATGGTCGCCTCGTCCTTCATCGCCGGCAGCCGGATGCGGAGAAAACCGATCGCCTGGTAGGGCAGCTCCGCGTCGGTGATGAGGTACATGCCGCCGAGGCTGAGGTTCTTGGTGACCACCGCATGCTCCACCCCATCGACGCTCAGAAAGGCGCGGAGCCGTCGTTTGTAGCGGCGGTGGACGCGTCGGACGCTCGCGGGGTCGTTCATGGTGCTCGCACACGCGTTACCGTGGGCCCGGCCGAGGTTCCACCCCGAGAACGCGTTCTCGCACGGGCGGCGGCATGGGAGCAGGGAAAACGGTGAGCCGGGCGGACGGTGAAGACGGCGACGCTCCGTCCGACCGGTTCTCCGATGCCGCGGAGCCCGCCCCGGAGGGTGAGGCGCCGACGCCCACCCGGGAGAGCCCGCCACCGGTGGGCACGACGGGGCGCGCCCCGTCCCGGACCCCCCGATCCGCGGCGGGGGCGCTCTGGATCGTCGCGACCGTGGGCGGCCTCACCGCCCTCGCATGGCCTCGGGCCGCCGCCCCCTGGGAGCCACCGTCCCTGGTCCTCGACGCCGACGCCGTCACCGCGTCCCTCGCCGCGCTCCGGGAAGCCGCCCGGGGCATCCCGGAGGACGATCCGGCCTACGCCGCCCTCCGGGAAGTCGACGCCCGGCGCAACCAGCTCGAAGGGTCCCCCCAACCCTACGAGGACGCGACGGGGCGCCGGCGGGAGGCCCTGCGTCGGCTCGCGGAGCTCGCTCGCCGTCACGGGGACCCGGTGGTCGACGCGATCCGCGCGGCCGCGGTGCTGGACATGGAACGAGCCCGGGCGGGCGAGCTGTCCCCGGACGAAGCCCGAAACGCCGTCGGCCGTTTCCGCGAGCGGCTCCGGGAGGAATACGCGGCCGTCTCCGGGACGGGTGCCGACCTCGCCCCGGCCCACGTCATCCGGGTGCTCTTCATGGCCCGCTGGAACGCCGCCCACGGCATGGCCAACACCCGGGGGTTCGCCGAGGTGGACGAACGGGCCTACCACGGTTGGCTCGCCTTCCACGGGACCTTCGCCGCCCCGGAGATCCGCCTGCGTGCCCTCGCCTCCTTCGAGGCGGCCGGCGGGGCCGCGCCCCCCGCGGCTCGGGGTGCGCTTCTGGCCGCCGCCGGGCGACCCCTGGAAGCCGCCGAGGCCTACGCCGATGCCTACGAGCAGACGGGAGCGCTGCGCTTCCGGAACCACGTCCTGTACCTGACGGAGCGCGCCGCCGGTGGCGACCTCGACACCGCTCCCGTCGGCCCGTAAGGTCCCGCTGGGCCGCGTCTCCGGCAGCTCGATGCCCTCGACCGGCGTCGTCGCCGCCCCGGTCGGTCGACGACCGGCCGACCCCTCGCGGATATGGCGGCCCGGCAGGCCGGTGCGTTGAAGGTCGACCTCCGAAAGGCGCTGTTCCTCCTCCCGAATCTGGTCACCTGCGCCGCGATCTTCTTCGGCTTCGAAGCGATCCTCGTCGCCGCCGGAGAGGGCGGGCCCGATCGCTTCCCCCGGGCCGCCGCCCTCATCCTGGTGGCGATGCTCCTCGACACCGTGGATGGCCGCCTCGCCCGGTTGACCCGCACCCAGAGCGCCTTCGGGGTGCAGCTCGACTCCCTGGCGGACCTGTCCTCCTTCGGCGTCGCCCCCGCCGTCCTCGCCTACCGCTGGTCCCTCGAACCGCTGGGCCCCCCGGCCCTCTTCGCCTGCTTCGTCTACGTGGCCGCGGGGGCGATCCGCCTCGCCCGCTTCAACGTCCTGTCCATGGACCGGCGGGGAGCTCCGCGAACGCCGGGGAAGTACACCGTCGGGCTGCCGATCCCGGGGGCGGCGGGGTTGCTGGTGGCGGTGGTCGCCCTCGACCAGGGGCTCGACGGGTGGATCGCGGCCCACCCGGGGCTCGTGCTGGTGCTGGTGGTCGCCGCCGCGGTCTTGATGGTCAGCACCCTTTCCTTCCGCAGCTTCAAGGACCTACGCCCGACCCCGGCGAGCATCGCCTTCGTCTTGCTGGTCGGCGCCGTAGGCGCGTTGCTGGCGGTGGAGATCCACGTCTCCGCGTCCCTCGCCTGGCTGCTCGGGGTCTACGTCGCCCTCGCCCTGGTCGAATCGACGCTGGGCTTGTTCCGACGCCTGTTCGACCGACCCGAGGGGCCGACGGCCGCGCCCTCGGACGACTGATCGACTATCCTTCGGCGTTGCGCACGTCCGAGCCTTCCTTGGTGATCGATGTCCATCCCTTCTGCCTCTGCCCGCCATCACCGACCCGGGCGGCGCAAACCCGGTTCGAGCTTCTTGGCAGGGCTACTCCTGCCGCTCCTTCTCATCGCCGGCTGCGGGGGAGACGGGCGCTCCCGCTTCCAGCGTAGCTGCGCTGGGGTCGTCGTCGCGAACTGCCGGGTCCCCTACGGCGCCTCCCGACTGCTCACCGCGACGATGACGCCGCCGGAGATCGGGCTCGAAGACCTCGACACCCCCGCGCGGGTCGAGGTGACCTTGGACACCTGCGACCCGGAGCTCGTTCCGCGCCCCCATCGAGTCACCGTCGCCGCCCTCGTCCGGCCCGACGACCTCCCCATCGACCCCCTCGACGCGGGGGTCCCGAACGAACGCCTCGAGCTACTGGGAGAGGTGTTCGACGACGGAGAGGGACTGGACGAGACCGCCCGAGACGGGCTTTTGGTCGGCGAGCTCGCGACCCCCGTCTTCGACGCCGAGCGCGGGATTCCCGCCTCGTCCGAGATCCGGCTCGTCTTTCAGGCGTCGATCCGAAACCCGATGCCGTCCGGGCCCATCGGAGGCGAGTTCACCTGTCAGTCGGAGACCCTCGACGTCCCCTATCGGACGGGTCCCCTGGTCTCGGCCCGGTGAGCGAGCTCTCCGGACGGGCGTAGACGCTGACGATGGGTACCCCGTCGTAGGTCAGGACCTTTTCCGGGGCGACCCCGTCGAAGGCGACCCACGCCTGGAAGTCGACCTCGGCGAAGTGCAGCTCGTGATGCACCAGCACCAGGTCTGCCGAGGCCATCGACCGGGCGACCCGGATGTTCGCCGGCAGCCGCCCGTCCCGGTGGAGCATCTCCCAGGAGGTGGCGGTGGCATCGCAGATCCAGACCCGCCCCCCCCGGGGGAGCCGGGCGGCGATCCAGTCGAGCAGGGGTCCGTGGCTGAAGCCCCAGAACTGGCGGTTCATCCCGAGATCCGCGGCCCCGGGCACCCCGCCGGCGAGGGGCGTGTAGTGGGATAGCCCCAGGGGATGGCCGTGGGCGGTCTCCACCATCGAAGGTGCGAAGACCAGGGCGCCGAGGCCAACCGTCGCGAGGGGCCGCGCCGCGGCGTGGAACCGCCGGCCTCCCCCCCGTTGCCGGCTGGCCGCCGTCGCCGACCACCAGTCGCGAAGCCGGTCGAGCGCCCAGCAGAACCCGAGCCCGGCGAAAAGGCCGAGGAAGGGATAGGCGGGGAACCAGTGCTTGGTCGCCCCGAAGATCGGCGTGCTGGGGAGTGCGATGACGACCAGGGGAGCCAGGAGACCGCCGACCCAGAGCACCTCCGTGGCCCGGAGGTCCGGCGACGCCGGACCCGGCAGTCGAGTCCAGAGGGGCGCCCAGCGGTCGACGCCGGGGGGCACCAGCGTGCGCAGCCGCGACCCGAGCCCCACGGCGCCGAGGACCAGGGTCGTGCCCGGAACCGTGATCGCCGTCATCACGAAGGGGAAGGACACGGGGAACGGAGGATGAAAGTGGTTTTCCCCGAAGTACGCCATGTTGTAGTAGGCGTGATTCACGTGGAAGCGGGCGTAGGCGCCGAAGCGCGCCAGACCGTCGTTCCAGAGCCAGGGCCACAGGAGCCACAGGACCAGGGGCCCGACCGCCGCCATCGCCAACAGCCACCAGGGGCGCAGGTCCAGCGCGGCCGCTTCCCCCTGGCGGCGACGCTGGATCTCCTGGGCCGCCACCCAGAGGAAATGGATCCCGAAGATGCCGGGTGAGACCCAGCTGTTGTGCTTCGTCGACAGCGCCAGCCCGTAGACCAGCCCGAGCAGCAGCAAGCGCCGCCAGCGGGCGCCGACGTCTCCCAGGGGCGCTCCGAGGGCATGCCAGTAGGCCCAGGTGGTCGCCGTGGTCATCAGGGCGATGGGCACGTCGAAGGCGTTCAGATGCGCGTGGTAGAAGACCCTTGGCATCCCGGCGACGAAGAGTGCGGCGCATAGGCCGACCAAGCGCCGACGGGTCGCCTGAGCCCCGAAGGCGTAGACCACCCAGAGCAGGAGGCCTCCGGTCAGCATGCCCGGGAACCGGAAGGCGTGGCTTTCCGATGGAAACACCCCGGTCGCTTCCTGAAGCAGATGGCTCAGGGCGAACAGGGTCTTCATGAGGGGTGGGTGCTCCGCGTTGTAGGACCAGGCGGCGTCGAGGGCGGTGGCGTCGAGGGCGGCCGCCGGGTCGTCGACGAGCGCCTCGAGCCAGGCCCCGTAGCGCTCGGCGGCGATGACGTAGAAGCTCTCGTCTCGGGACATCGGGAGGTCGCCGGCGGTCCCCCAGAGCACCGCCAGGTAGATCGCCCCCAGGCCGAGGCCGATCCCGTGGTCCCACCAGGCCAGCGCGCCGCGGGTCGTCCCCCTCACCGGACGGCGCGCTCCCGGCGGCCCGCCCGCGTCGTGGCAGCCCAGCAGAGGCTGCGGAAACGCGGGTTCTCGGCCGTGACGGAGACGGAGACGGTGCCCCGGGCATCCGGGTCCGCCTCCGCCTCCGCCGGCGCGCGGGTGAGCGCCTCGAGGCGCTTCCACCCATCCCCGTCCCGGTGGACCAGCCGCCCCACGGGGGCCCCGTCGACGGCGACCTCGACCACCACGGGTCCGCCTTCCCGATCGCGTTCGTGCTCGTAGTAGAGGCCGGCGTAGAGCACGATCCGGTCCCCGAGGGGTAGGTCGGGAAAGGTCGTGGTGACCGGCCGGGTTCCTTCCGGGTGCTGCCAGATGCAACGGCGAGGCG
>DAPKRP010000856.1:0-4662 GCA_031800515.1 Polyangiaceae bacterium LLY-WYZ-14_1
GCACCGGCGGCTACTACGCCGCCGCCTTCGAAGGGCTGCTTCGGCTGGCGAGCCCCCGGGTTCGGGTGCGGGAGGTCGCCTGCGCCTCCCGGGGTGCCCCGGCCTGCCGCTTCCCCATCTCCTTCCACCCTCGCTGACCCCCGCGGACCGAGCTCACCCGCTTCCCGTTCGAGACCCCACCATGCGCATCGTCTTCATCCACCCGAACTACCATTCCGGCGGCGCCGAGATCGCCGGCAACTGGCCCCCGGCCTGGGTCGCCTACCTCACCGGCGCCCTCCGCCATGCCGGCTACCAGGACGTCCACTTCATCGACGCGATGACCTACGACCTGGACGACGAGCAGCTCCGGGAGGCCCTCCGCCGGATCGACGCGCCGGACATCATCGGCTGCACGGCGATCACCCCGAGCATCTACAAGGCGCAGGACAGCCTGAAGATCGCCAAGGAGGTCCACCCCGGAGCCGTCACTCTTCTGGGCGGCGTCCACGGCACGTTCATGTACGAGCAGGTGCTCGGCGAAGCGCCCCACATCGACGCCGTGGTCCGCGGAGAAGGGGAAGAGATCCTGCTCAACATCGCCCGGGCGGTGGACGAGGGCCGTTTCTTCCAAGACCGGGGTACCATCCGCGGAATCGCCTTCCAGGACGGGGAGGAGATGGTCGCGACGCCGGCCCACGAGCCCATCGGCAAACTGGACACCTTGACGCCGGACTGGAGCATCCTGGACTGGGACAAATACGTCTATTTGCCGACGGGCCAACGGGTTGCCATCCCGAACTTCGCCCGGGGCTGCCCCTTCACGTGTTCCTTCTGCTCGCAGTGGAAGTTCTGGCGCACCTATCGCACGCGCTCCCCGAAGAACTTCGTCGACGAGATCCAGACCCTCGTCGAAGACCACGGGGTAGGATTCTTCATCCTCGCCGACGAAGAGCCGACCATCAACCGGCAGAAGTTCATCGATCTCTGCAAGGAGCTCATCGACCGAGACCTCGGCGTCCACTGGGGGATCAACACCCGGGTAACGGACATCCTCCGGGACGAGGACATGCTCCCCCTGTATCGCAAGGCGGGCCTGGTCCACGTGTCCCTCGGAACGGAAGCTTCCAGCCAGCTCAACCTCGAGCTCTTCCGAAAGGAAACCACCGTCGCCCAGAACAAGAAGGCGATTCAGCTCCTTCGGAACGCCGGCATGGTCGCGGAGGCCCAGTTCATCATCGGACTGGAAAACGAAACTCCCGAAAGCATCGAAGACACCTTCCGCTGGGCGATGGATTGGGAGTGCGACATGGCCAACTGGATCATGTACACCCCCTGGCCTTTCAGCGATCTGTTCGAAGACCTGGCGGACAAGGTCGAAGTCCGTGATTACTCCCGCTACAACTTCGTCACACCGATCATGAAACCGGACGGCATGACCCGAAGCGACGTGCTTCATCGGGTGATGCGAAACTACGGCCGCTTCTACATGCGGCGCGCCCTATTCAGCTACCCCTGGCTGAAGGACCGGTACAAGCGGAAGTACATGCTGGGCTGCCTGAAGGCGGCCTTCAAATCGAACTTGGAGCGGCGGTTCTACGACCTGGGTCGAATCAACTACTTCGGCCAGAAGGACGTCGACTTTCAGTTCGACGCCACCCGGGTGCTCAGCCAGGACGAACTGGTCCAGCTCTCCCAGAAGAAGCCCGGCGTGAGCAGCAGCTACCACCAGCGGTCCGAAAACGGTAAGGCGCTCGATCCCCAGGTCGGGCAGGTCGCGGTCAAAGCGTGTGGCGGCGGTCCCCCCACCGGGGTCGACGCGTTTGTCCGGGAGGCTGCGGCGGTCCATGCCGCTTCCCCCCTGGCCCAGGGGCAGCAGCAGGCCACGGCCGAACCGGCCACGGCCAGCGTCGGTTCCGCCCCCAGCGTCGACGACACGGAGACCCTTCTCGGGGAAAAGCGGATCGACGAGTTCTTCGACCCCCGGGGTTTCGCGCGGCAGCGCGCCCGGGCCAAGCGGCAGGCGGCCCACCTCCGGTCCCTGACGGACGCGGAGATGGACGCCGAGCTGCCCCAGGACGACCGACAGATCGTGGAAAAGCACCTGTCCTTCTGACCCCCCCCGCCGTCCCTCGACGGAACCGCCCGACCCGATTCGACCCCGGCACCGCCCGGGCGTCGCCTTCCGAACTCTGTCCATCGACCGGCGTGCCAGCCCTCCCCGTCCAGGGAGGGCAGCCTCGCCCCGGCCCACCGTGATACGTTTTCCCTACCGAGGGAACGGGGCCGGCCAGGATGGCGGACAGAGGAGCGACAGATGCGGAGAGCGGTAACCGTCGGCCTGTGGGCGGTCGCGGTGGTCGGGTCGTTGGATCTCGTCGGCTGCGCCGAGGGGGACGCCCTCGGCGGCGGCCGGCCCGCGGGGGACGCGGACGGGGACTTCATTCCCGATGAGCTGGAAGGCCGCCTCGAGGGGGTCGACACGGACCGGGACCTCATCCCGGACTACCTCGACCTCGACTCCGACGGTGACGGCATCCCGGACCCCATCGAAGCGGGAGACCTCGTCCTGGCGTCGAGCCCCCTCGACTCGGACGACGACGGGGTGCCGGACTTTCAGGACGCGGACAGCGATGGCAACGGCATCCTCGACGCCGACGAGATCGGTCCCGCCGGCGAGCTCCTGGACACCTTCGGAGACGGTGTGCCCGACTACCGGGACCTAGACGACGACGAGGATCTCCTCCTGGACGTCGAGGAGCTCGCCGGCATCGTCGACCCCCCGGTCGATTCGGACGGAGACGGCGTGCCCGACTATCAGGATCCGGACAGCGATGGGGACACCATCCTCGATGGCCACGACACCGCCGGGGATACGGACCGGGATGGCCTGGCGAACCTCCGGGACATCGACAGCGATGGGGACGGCATCCCCGACGTGATGGAAGCCGGTGACGGCGACATCCGCACCCTGCCCGTCGATACGGACGAGGACGGCGCCCCCGACTTCATGGACTTCGACAGCGACGACGACGGGCTCCGGGACGACGACGAGCGGCTGCTGGGGACCTCGGCGATCCTCTCGGACACGGACGGCGACGGCGTCACGGACCTGGTCGAGCTCTTGTTCTGCGAGGAAGCCCGGGTCGACTGCTCCGGGATGGCGATGGACGGTACCCGGAGCCCCCGGACCGAGGGAAGCTTCGTCTTCACCGTCCCCTTCGAGGAGGCGCCGGATCCGCCCCGGGACGTCCTCCGCTTCGGCACGGACATTCGGGAGGCGGACGTCTACCTGCTCCTCGACACCACCTGCTCGATGGTCAGCGCCGTCGAAAGCCTGCAGGAGAGTCTGACCCGGGAGCCCGACGGGCTCATCGCTCGGGTCAAGGAACGCATCCCCGAGGCCTGGTTCGGGGTCGGTCAGTACCGGGACTATCCGGTCGGGGGCTACGGCAGCCCGAACGTCGACTACGCCTACCACAACGTCCTCGACATGACCGATGACAAGGAAGAGGCGCAGCGTCAGGTCAACACCCTGGTCGCGGGCTTCGGCGGCACGACGACCTGCTTCACCGCCTGCCACGACCGGCCGGAATCCCAGATCGCCGCGACCTACGCGACGGTCACGGGCAACGGTCTGCCGGGCATCTCCGGAACCTACACCTCCCCCGGCGTCGACCCGACCACGGATTCCCTGCCCGACCGGGAAGGCTGCCCGGATGGGCGATGGGGCTATCCCTGCTTCCGGGAGCGCTCGGTGCCCATCGTCCTCCTGATCGCCGACGCCCCGGCCCACAACGGCACCAACCCGGACTTCGACTACGACAACGCGGTGATCGGAGGACCGGCGCCGACCTTCGACGAAGCCGCCGCCGCCGTCGTCGGGAACAACGTGACCATGGCGGGGCTCGCCGTCCTCGACGCGGGCCGCTTCAACGACGCGGAGCCGACCCGCCGCGACCTCGAGGCCTTCATCGCCGCCACCCGCTCGGTAGACCGGGACGGCCACCCCTTCGTCAGCGATTGGAACACGGGGGACGACATCAGCGACGCTCTGGTCGACCAGATCGAAACCGTCGCCGCATCGAAGCGCTTCAACCTGACCCTGAGCTTCGACGACGCCAGGGACGACGCCGTCGACACCTTCGACGCCTTCGTGGACCACATCCGAGCCGTCCCCGGCGGCGAGACCGACGACTGCCCCTTCCGGATCCCCGTGGACACGGACGAGGACGGCATCGAGGACACCTTCCCGAACGTGGGCGGCGGTTCCTCGGTTTGCTTCGAGGTCGTCGCCAAGGACAACCGGGTCGTCGACGCGATCGCCGTGCCCCAGCTCTTCCGGGCCACCCTCTCCGTCATCGGCGACGGCTTCGCCGCCCTCGACCGCCGGGAGGTCTATTTCCTGGTGCCCGCCGACCCGGATCTGGCCGGGCTCCGTTAGCTACAACGCCGAGCTCGGCGACCGCCACAGGACCAGGTCGCCGGGGGCCGCAGCGGGGTCGGCGCCTTCCCGGGGCCGGATCACGGCGTGGATGCGGCCCGCCTCGTCCACCTGACCCGGGCGCACGACCCGACGGGTGCCAGGCTGCCGGAACGGTAGCCATAGCCACGACGGGACGCCGGGGACGGGCCAACACCGGCCCGCATCCGGGCGCAGGGCACAGACTACCTCGGGTCGGG
>DAPKRP010000857.1:0-9323 GCA_031800515.1 Polyangiaceae bacterium LLY-WYZ-14_1
CCCGAGCCCGGCGGCGGGCTGGGTCGCCGTCGGGGATGGTCCCCGGATCGTCGTCGCCGCCGGCGACCAGCTGGTCCTGGTGAACCTCGATGGGCGGCGCCAGGCGGTGGTGGACCTCCCGGGCAACGCCATCGCCGGTCCCGCCATCGGGCCCGATGGCACCATGTTCGTCGCCACCCAGGAGGGGGTCCTGAGCGCCTACGGTCCCGACGGCCGGCTGCGCCACCAGCGCGCCCTCGAGGCGACGCCCTCGTCACCTCCCATCGTCGACGGGGACGGGGTCGTCCGGATCGTCGAGGACGATCGGGTCCTCGTCGCCCTGGGTCCCACGCTGATCCCGCGCTGGCGGCTCGCCCACGAAGCGCTCTACCACCCCATCGTCGACGGCCGAGGCACCACCTACGCCATCGGTCCCGTGGGCGGACTGGTCGCCATCGACGCCGGGGGCCGGCTCCTCTTCCACCTGCCCCGGGCGGTCGCTCCGGTGCGCCGGGGAGGGGGGCTCGGCGGCCCCGTCATCGACGACGACGGCACCATCTACGTCGCCGCGGGGCGGCGGGTCGAGGCCTGGCGACCGTGAACGCCGACGAGCTCGACTACGCGCTTCCGCCGGAGCTCATCGCGCAGGAGCCCCTGCCCGACCGCAGCGCCTCCCGGCTGCTCGTCGTCCCGGCGGCGGCTCCCCTCGAGCATCGGCGGGTGACGGATCTGCCGTCTCTCCTGCCGCCGGGCGCCCTGGTGGTGCTGAACGACACGAAGGTCATCCCGGCGCGCCTCCGGGGGGAGAAGACGGCGACGGGGGGCCGGGCGGAGCTGCTGTTGGTCGCGCCCCTCGATGCCTGGGCGACGGGGCCGGGGGGCCCCGGCGCCAGCCCCTCGGAGGGAGAGCTCGAGCCGGCGTCGGCCGCGCCCACGGCGACGCCCGCCCCTCCGGGCGGGGACGCCCCGGTGGCCCGCTGGGAGGCTCTCGGCCGCGCCTCGAAGGGGCTCAAGCCCGGGGACCGGCTCGCCTTTCCGGATGCCCAAGCGCCTCTGCTCCACGCCGAGATCCTCGGTCGTGGGGAGCCTCGTTCCGGCGAGCTCATCGTCTCTCTGGCGGCGGCGGACGGGGTGACGCCCGTCTCGTCCTTGTTCGAGGCGGTCGGGGACGTGCCTCTTCCCCCCTATGTCCGGCGTCCTGCCCGGGAGGCGGACCGGGACCGCTACCAGACGGTCTACGCCCGGGCTCCCGGCGCCGTCGCCGCCCCGACGGCGGGGCTCCACCTGACCGATGCTCTCCTGGGAGAGCTCGACGCTCGGGGCCACCAGGTGGTCAGCGTCACCCTCCACGTCGGCCCGGGCACCTTCTCCCCGTTGCGCTCCGAAGA
Source organism: Polyangiaceae bacterium LLY-WYZ-14_1 (assembly GCA_031800515.1). Lineage (GTDB taxonomy): Bacteria > Myxococcota_A > Polyangia > Polyangiales > DAPKRP01 > DAPKRP01. The sequence continues at coordinate 1,368 of DAPKRP010000857.1, forward strand.
CCTCGACGACCACGTGATGCACGCGGAACGCTACGAGGTCACGCCGGCCGCCGCCGACGCCTACGCGCGAGCCCGGCGGGAGGGCCGGGCGGTCGTCGCCATCGGCACCACCGTCGTCCGCACCCTCGAGTCCGCCGCGAGCCCGGATGGACGGCACCTCGCCGTGGGTCGGGCCGCGACGGATCTCTTCATCAAGCCTCCCTACCGCTACCGGGCGGTGGACGGACTGTTCACCAACTTCCACCTGCCCCGGTCGACGCTGCTCGCCCTGGTGATGGCCTTTCGGGGCGTCGAGCGCGTTCGGGAGGCCTACCGGGTGGCCGTCGCCGAGCGCTACCGGTTCTTTTCTTACGGGGACGCCATGTGGCTGCCCCCGGCCGCGGAACGCCCAGCGCCGTGAGCCTCCCGACCCCCGGCTTCGCCTTCGCCGAGCTCGCCCGCAGCGGAGAGGCCCGCCGGGGATGCTTCACCACCCCCCGGGGGGACATCGAGACCCCCGCCTTCATGCCCGTCGGCACGCAGGCGACGGTCAAGTCCCTGACCCCGGAAGAGGTCGCCGGGACGGGCGCCCGCATCTGCCTCGCCAACACCTACCACTTGTGGTTGCGCCCCGGCGCCGAGCTCATCGCGGAGCTCGGCGGCGTTCAGCGCTTCATGGCCTGGCCCCGGCCCGTGCTGACCGACAGCGGTGGCTATCAGGTGTTCTCCCTGGCCGAGCTGCGGAAGATCGACGACGACGGGGTCGCCTTCCGCTCCCACCTCGACGGCTCCCACCGCTTCCTCAGCCCGGAGGAGTCGATGCGGGTGCAGGCGCTCCTCGCCTCGGACGTCGCGATGGTCCTCGACGAGTGCCCCCCGGGGGAAGCGGACCGGAACGCGGTGGAGGCGGCGATGCGCCGCACCTCGGCCTGGGCACGTCGGTCCCTCGCCGTGCCCGCCCCGGACGGCCAGGCGCGCTTCGGCATCGTCCAGGGGGGCGTCCATCCGGACCTCCGCCGGGCCCACCTCGAGGACATCGCCAGCCTGCCGGTGGACGGGGTCGCCCTCGGCGGATTCTCCGTCGGGGAATCTCGGGAGGCGATGTTCGAGGCGCTGGGCGCCGTCGGTCCGGCCATGCCCGCCGACCGGCCCCGGTATCTGATGGGGGTGGGCACCCCTCGGGACCTGCTCCTGGCCGTCGGCGCCGGCATCGACCTCTTCGACTGCGTGCTGCCCACCCGCAACGCCCGGAACGGGCAGGCGCTCACCTGGCACGGCCGGGTCAATCTCCGGCAGGCCCGGCACAAGCGGGATCCGGCGCCCATCGACCCCACCTGTTCCTGCCCCACCTGTACGACCCACAGCCGGGCCTACCTGCGGCATCTGGTGCTGGCGAACGAGCTGCTCGGCCACCGCCTCGTGACCCACCACAACCTCTGGTTCTACGGGGCGCTCATGGCCGCCGCCCGGCAGGCGATCGACGACGGCCGGTATGGGCCCTGGGCGGAGCAGGTGCTCGACGCGATGCGGGCCGGCGACGAGGTGGGTGCCCCGGGCTCCGACGGCCGGTGAGGGGCGTTTCGATTCCTGCAGGTCCGGTTCGGTTTCTGGTATCAACCGCCGTCTTCCGCTCCAATCGGACTCCTGGTGGCCGGTCACGAACTTCCGATGCCCGTGATCCTGCGACGGCTCGTCTCACGTTTCCTGCTCGCGCTCTGCCCGCTGGTGATGGGCTCGACCGCTGCCTGCGATGCGCCGGCGGCGGCAGATGCCCGGGACCGCCCCCGCTGGACCCGGCCTCGTCCCGCGCTGCGGGCGCCGCTGACGGGTCGGCCGTGGTCCGCCCCCTCGAGGTCGGGGGAGGAGCGCGCTCCCGGCTCGGCCCGCGGGCTGCCTCCGGGAGCGCCCCGCTGGGAACGCTGTCCCCTCCGGGTCGGCGACCTGCCCGGCATCGCGCCTCATCTCGCCGACGCCCGGCTCCGGAGCCGGGGGCTCCTGGTGGTCTCGAAGTCCCTCCGGCGGGCGATGGTCTTCGACGACGGGACGCTGCGGCCCCTGGGCTCGGAGGACGCGCCGCTGCGGCGTTCGCCCCCCCTTCTCGCCGCCGCCGCGGGCGCCGAGGGCACCGGTTCCGGCTCCTCCCGGGCGGGGCAGGTGGCGCACCGCGCCTGCTGGCGGATCGCCCTGGGTTACGGGGCCCCCCCCGGGCCGAAGCGCACCCGCGGGGACATGCGCACACCGGAGGGTTGGTACCGCACCTCGGACAAACCCTGGTCCCGGGGCTGGCCGGGCTCCATCGCCATCCACTACCCCAACCTCGACGATGCCCGCTGGGGGTTTCGCGAGGGCCTCATCGGTCGGCCGACGCTCCTCGCCATCGCCGACGCCCAGGAGCGGGACCGGCGCCCGCGCCAGGATACACCCCTGGGCGGCGACATCCTGCTCCACGGCGGGGGCAGCGCGATCGACTGGACCGATGGCTGCGTCGCCCTGGACGACCATGCCCTCGACGGGGTCCGTCGGGCCCTCGGGCCCGGCGCCCGCACCCACGCGTTGTTCCTGCCCTGAGAACGCTTCCTGGCTGGAGGGAAACCCCGGGGCCGAGCTCAGGAGGGGCGGCCGGCGTCGAAGACCAGGGGCAGCACGACCCGGGACGGGCCGGTGAAGGGGCCCGGGAACGCGAGGTCCTGCCCCACCCGCTCGAGGCACGGGGCCAGGTCGGGGAGCGGCCGGGCGTCCCGCCAGTCGAGCTCCGCCGTCGCGACCCGACCGGTCGCATCGACGTCGAGGCCCAGGTCCACGACGAGCCGCGGGCGAGGCAGCAGACCGTCCGTCGCCCGGAGGTAGCAGCGCCGCACCTCCCGACGATGGGCATCGAGGGCCCGGGCGATCATCCGGTCCGTCGGCCGCTCGTACCGGGCCACGGCCTCGGCCGCCGTCGCCTCCGTCTGCGCCGACTCCCCCGCGCCCGCCGACCGCGTCCTTTCCCCCTCAGCTGCGGGAGCCTCCGGGGGCGCCGGCGAGGAGGGCGTCGGTCGGGGGCCCTCCGGCGACGCCGCGTCGGCCTCCTCTGTCGAAACGGCCCGGTCGCCCCCGGCGAGGATCACCACCGCGGAACCGTTCGGTCGGGGTGGTGGCGTGTCGAAGGGGTCGGGCTCGACGAGGTCCGGGTCCACCTCCGCGTCGTCGCCGGCGGTCTTCCGTTCTTCGGCGAGGGCCATCGCGTAGTCGAAGGCGCGTTCCGTCTCCCCGGCGCTGCCCCCGCAGGCGGTCAACGCGGGAGAAGACCCGAGGAAAAGCACCACGAAGGCGGTAAAGGTTGGGAGATACTGCATAAGCGGGTCGAGGGAGGGAGCACGTTCAGGTGCCCCAGGGAAGATGTGGGTTCAAAACCCCGGTCCGGCACCCCGTCCCAGGACGGGTGCCGAAAGGTCTTCGGGCGCATGGCGCGTCCCGTTTCCTCCGAGGTCCGGCTCTCCGACGCGGGCTCCCTCCCCGTTGACCGCCGGAAGGGGGCGGGGTAGGTCGCCCGCCGTGCCCCGGAAGCTCTCCCGCGCGCTCCTCTCCGTCTCCGACAAGCGCGGCCTGGTCGACCTGGCCAAGGCCCTCGCCGACGCCGGCGTCGCGCTGCTGTCCACCGGTGGCACCGCCCGGGCGCTGCGGGAGGCCGGCCTCGACGTGACCGACGTCTCCGAGTTCACCGGATCGCCGGAGATCATGGACGGGCGGGTCAAGACCCTGCATCCCCGTGTCCACGGCGGGATCCTGATGCGGGACACGGAGGACGACCGGGCCGCCCTCGACGGCATCGGCGGGGCGCCCATCGACCTCGTCGTGGTCAACCTCTATCCCTTCGAGGCCACCGTCGCCCGGGGCGCGCCGCGACCCGAGGTGATCGAGAACATCGACATCGGTGGGCCCTCCATGCTTCGCAGCGCGGCGAAGAACCACGCCCGGGTCACGGTGCTCGTCGACCCGGACGACTACCCCGAGCTGGTCGACAGCCTGCCCGCCGGTGGTCCCGACGAAGCGGCCCGAGCGCGCCTCGCGGGGAAGGCCTTCGCCCACACCGCCGCCTACGACGCTGCGATCTGCGGCTATCTGACCGGGCTCGGGGAGCCGGACGCCCCGCAGGCCTTTCCCCGGTCCCTCCAGCTCGCCTTCGACAAGGCCTACGACTGCCGGTACGGCGAAAACCCCCACCAGGCGGGGGCTTTCTACATCGAGCGGAACGCGCCGGAAGGCTCCCTGGCACGGGCGAAGAGCCTCGGCGCCGGGGGCAAAGAGCTTTCCTTCAACAACCTGGTCGACCTCGACGCCGCCCTCGAGGCGGTCCGGGAGCATGCGGCGCCGGCGGCCGTCGTCGTCAAGCATGCCAACCCCGCCGGGGTGGCCACCGCCGACGACCTCGAGACCGCCTTCCGGGTGGCCCGGGAGGCCGATGCCCTGAGCGCCTTCGGGGGCATCGTCGCCCTGAATCGCCCCTGCGACGAGGCGACCGCCCGGGCGATGACGGAATCCTTCATCGAGTGCGTGGTCGCCCCCGCCTATGACGACGCCGCCCTCGAGGTGCTGCGGGGCAAGAAGAACCTCCGGGTCCTGGCGACGGGGGGCGTGCTTCCGGCGGACCACCGGGCGGTCACCTGGAAACGGGTCGACGGGGGCCTCGTCGTCCAGGACCGGGATGCGACCGCCGGGGGCGAAGCCCTCGACGCTCGGGTCGCGACGAGGCGCGCCCCCTCCGACGACGAACGGGCCGCGTTGGACTTCGCCTGGCGGGTCTGTAAGCACGTCAAGTCGAACGCGATCGTCCTGGCGAAGCCGGGCCGCACGGTGGGCGTCGGCGCCGGTCAGATGTCCCGGGTGGTCAGCGTCGAGCTCGCCGTCCGGAAGGCCGGGGACGACGCCCAGGGGGCGGTGATGGCCTCCGACGCCTTCTTTCCCTTCCCGGACGGGGTCGAGGCGGCAGCCCGGGCCGGCGTGACCGCCGTGGTGCAGCCCGGCGGTTCGAAGAAGGACGACGAGGTGATCGCCGCCGCGGACGCCGCGGGGATGGCGATGGTGCTCACCGGGGTGCGCCACTTCCGCCATTGACGATTCGGTCGACGACGGCGTTGGGAACGGGAATGCGGCGATGCGGGTGATGGTGTTGGGCAACGGGGCGCGGGAGCACGCCCTCGCCTGGCGTCTCGACCGGGACGCGGAGGTCGACGAGGTGCTCTGCGCCCCGGGCAACGGGGGTACGAGCCGCATCGCCCGCTCCCTACCCCTCGACCCCAGTCGGCCGGATCAGGTGCTCGACGCGGCCCGTCGGGAACGGGTCGGGCTCGTGGTGGTCGGGCCCGAGGCACCTCTGGTCGCCGGGGTCGTCGACGCCCTCGGTGCCGCAGGCATCCCCACCTTCGGCCCGACGGCGGCGGCTGCCCGCCTCGAGGGGTCGAAGGCGTTCGCCAAGGAGCTCATGGGGAAGAAGGGGGTCCCCACCGCCGACTTCGCCGTCTTCGACGACCCGGACGCGGCCGAGGCCCACTGCCGCGCCCGAGCCGGCGGCATGGTGGTCAAGGCCGATGGTCTGGCCGCGGGCAAGGGCGTCGTCGTCGCCGACGGGGCGGACGAGGCGGTGGCCGCGGTGCGGTGGATCATGCGGGACCGCGCCCACGGCGAGGCGGGCGCCCGAGTCATCATCGAAGACCGGCTCGAAGGGGAGGAGGTCAGCTTCCACGTCGTCTGCGACGGGCAGCGCACCGTGCCGCTCGTCGCCGCGCAGGACCACAAGCGCATCGGCGAGGGAGACACGGGGCCGAACACCGGAGGCATGGGCGCCTATTCGCCCCCGGGGTTCGCCGGGGCCGCCTTCGAGCGGCGGGTGATGCGGGAGGTGGTCGAGCCCGTCCTCGAGGGCATGGCGGAAGCGGGGACGCCCTTCCGCGGCGTGCTGTTCGTCGGGCTGATGGTCGATTCCGGGGGCACGCCACGGGTGCTCGAGTTCAACACCCGTTTCGGCGACCCGGAATGCCAGTGCCTGGTCGCCCGCTTCCAGGGCTCCCTGTCCACCCTGCTTCTCGCGGCGGCGACGGGGGAGCTGCGGGACGCCTCCGCCCACTGGTCCGCGCCGGCTTCCCTGTGCGTGGTCCTCGCCGCGGCCGGCTATCCGGGTCCCGTCGACAAGGGGCAACCCATCACCGGGATCCCCGAGGCGAGCGCCCTCCCGGACGTCGCCGTCTTCCACGCGGGCACCCGCAAGGACGCCGACGGCACGGTTCGGACGGCGGGGGGCCGGGTCCTCTCGGTCACCGGGTGGGGCCCGAACATCGACGTCGCCGCCGAGCGCGCCTACCGGGCCGCCGACCGCATCGACTTTCCCGGCAAGCAGATGCGTCGGGACATCGGCTGGCGGGCGCGGAGCGGGGCGCCAGGACCGGCGGGCCTGCCCCTCCTGGGCGACGCAGCGCCCTCCCGGGGGGGACGGGGCGGCGACCACGGGGACCATGACGACGACGAAGACCCGGAGGACGCCCGCTACCGAATCGAGTAGGCCGCGGCCAAGCGCGCCCGGGGGAGCCCCGCCGCCGCCGACAGGAAGGACCCGACGCCCATGGCCGAGATCACCGCCCTGCGCTGCCTGCGCTACGCCGACCAGCACGATCCGGAAGCGGTGCTGGCCCCGCCCTACGACGTCATCGGTCCGGAAGACCGGGCGCGCCTCGCCGCCCGCTCCCCCCACAACGTCGTCCACCTCGACCTGCCGGAGGGGGAAGGGGATGACCGCTACGAGACGGCGGCCAAGCTCCTCCGGCGATGGATGGCGGAAGGCGTCCTGGTCGAAGACGAGCGGCCCTTCCTGATGCGCTACCGGCAGACCTTCCCGCCCCCGGAAGGGGTTCCGGGGGTCGATGCGGCGTCCATCACCCGGAGTGGCTTCTTTGCCCTGGTCCAGGCCGAGCCCTACCGGACCCGGGCGGTGCTCCCCCACGAGCGCACCTTGTCCGGTCCGAAGGAAGACCGCTTCAAGCTGATGCGGGCCACGGAAGCGGCCCTCTCCCCCCTGTTCCTTCTGTATACGGACGCCGGAGGGACCGTCCGACGGGCCCTCGACGGGGCCGCCGGCGTCGGCGCCCGTCGGTTTCGCACCGAGGACGACGGCATCGTCCACGAGCTCGACCGGGTCGAGGATCCGGCGACCCTCGCCGCCGTCGCCGAGGCGCTCCGGCCGACCTCCCTCCTGATCGCCGACGGGCATCACCGCTACGAGACCGCCGTGCGCTACGGCGAGGTGATCGACGAAGAACGGGCCGCCGCCGGACGGCCGGCGGCCGGCCCCCGGGCGGCCCACCGCTTCGCCCTTGCGTTCCTCGCCGACGCGGATGACCCAGGCCTCGTCGTCTTCCCCACCCACCGCCTCGTCCACGGGCTCTCCGGCTTCGACCGGGGCGCCTTTCTCCGCGCCGCGGAGACCGCCTTCGAGGTGCGCCGGGGGCGGCTCGGGGAAGGAGCGCCCGGCCTCGAGGCGACCGTGCGCTCCCTCCAGGTGGCGGGCTCGGACCGGCGACCAGCCTTCACCGCCGTCTTTCCCGACGGGGAGACCGCCGAGCTGCGGCTCCGGGAGGACCCGGGGAAAGAGGCTCGGGCCGCCCTCGACGCCCAGCCGGCGGTGCTCCGCGGCGTCGACGTCGTCGTCCTCCACTCCGTGCTGCTCGAGGGCGTCCTCGGGATCACCCGGGAGGCCCAGGCGGCCCAGACCAACCTGCGATACCTCAAGGCGGCGACCAAAGGGGTCGACGCCATTCGCCGGGGTGAGGGCGACGTGCTGTTCCTGACGAACGCGACCCCCGTCGACGAGGTCCGGGAGGCCTGCCTAGCGGGCGAGGTCATGCCCCAGAAGTCGACCTTCTTCTTCCCGAAGGTGCCGACGGGGCTGCTCATCCACCGCCTGGACCCAGACCGGCATCTCTGAACCGGTCGACCGGGGGTTCCGCC
>DAPKRP010000858.1:0-4996 GCA_031800515.1 Polyangiaceae bacterium LLY-WYZ-14_1
CGCTGGGGGCGGCTAGGGGACGCTGGGCGACGGCCCTCCTCGCCGTCACGGGGCTCGGGGCGACCGTCCTCGTCGCCCTGAACCGGATCGGTCCGCCGGAGCTCGGCCTCGTCGGTCTCGCCGTCGCCGGCCTCCCCAGCCTCCTCCCGCTCCCGGAGGACCGTCCCCGCCGCCGCCGACACGACGCCGACCCCGAGCCCCCCGTCGGGGCAGACCGCCTGGGCCTCCTATCTCTCCGCCGGAACGCCCGAGGGATCGGTCGGGGACTCGCCCTCGTCCTCGGGCTGGCCGGCTCGGCGGTGATGGTGCTGGCGGTGAGCTCGGCATCGACGGCGGCCGGTGGACGCCTTGCTGCGCTGCCCGCCGCCGCCGACGAGCGGGAGCTCCTGGCTTCCGCCCTGGTCCTGGCCGCCGCCCCCTGGCTTCCCAGTCTGGCGGGTCCCTACCGCAGGCGCGCTGCCAGCGCCCGGTAGCGGGCCCGTTCGGAGCCGGAGCCTCGTCCGCTCGCCCGCTCGACCTCTTCGAGGAGCTCTCCACCGTAGACCTCGAGGATCGCGTCCGCCGCCCGCTGACCCACCGGGGGCGGCTTGCCGGCGAGGTCCAGGAGGTGGGCCTGCATCGCTTCGTCCCCTCTTGAGCTCGGGTCGATGCGGTAGGCGAGGACGTAGCGCTCGATGGCGTCGGACTGCCAGCCCCGCTCGAAGAAGGCGCGACCGAGCAGGAGAGAGGGTCGGGGATCGTCTTCCCGGTCGGACTGGAGCCGGGCGACGCGGCGGAGCGCCTGCCGGCTCGGACGACCGCCCCGGGCGACCTGTCGGGCGAAGGACGCGAGCCCTTCTCCGGGGCCATCGGACAGGGGATCCCGCGGCGGCGGCCGCTCCACTTCCGGAGCGGCGGTCGCGGCGCGCCCGGACCCTTCCCGACCTCCACCGGTGGCCGCCTGGGAGCCCCCCGGGCGCTCCGTTTCCGCGTCCTTCTCGGGAGCGCCCGCGGGGGCGAGCCAGCCCCCGAGGGGGGGTTCGCCGAACCAGCCGAAGACGGCGACGAGCCCGAGGAGGAGGAGCCCGACCCAGAGGACCCGACCCCGGCCGCCACGGCTCCGCGGGCGCGTCGGAGCCGCCGACTCGAAACGCACCCGGGGAGCGGCGGGCCTCGGTGGGGTCGGACGCGAGCCGGGGGCCTCGCCGTCCTTCCCCGTCGTTCCCCGGGTCGGGTCGACCCGCGTTGGCACCCCGGGCTCCGGCGCTCCGGGAGCCCCGACGCCGCCCTGGGCCGCCGCACGGGGGGCGGGACCGCTCTCCCCGGCGACGTCCCCGACGGGCCGGGGCAGCTCGTCCAGGGCGGCGAGCATCGCGGCGGCGTCCGGGTAGCGGACGCCCCGGTCCTTGGCCAGGGCCCGGTCGAGAAACGCCACCAGGGCGGCCGATGGCCGGAGCTCCGGGCGCACCTCCGTCAGGGCGGGCACCGGGTCGACCAGATGGGCTCGTAGTTGAGCCGCCCGGTCCTTCGTCGGGAAGGGCTGACGCCCGGTGAGCAGCTCGAAGAGCATCACCCCGGCGGAGTAGACGTCCGAACGGGGGTCGACCTCGCCCCCGGAGGCCTGCTCGGGCGACATGTAGGCCGGGGTGCCGAGCACGGCACCGATCTTGGTGAGGGTCGGATCCCCGCGACGCGTGGCGGGGTCGTGCTCGTCCGGGTCGAGCATCTTCGCCAACCCGAAATCCAGGAGCTTCACGTAGCGGGGGGCGTCCGGAAGGGGCACCAGGAAGACGTTGGCGGGCTTGAGATCCCGATGGACGACCCCCTGCGCGTGGGCGAAGGCGAGGCCTCGTAGGACCTGACGCATGATCTCCACCGCGTCCTCCGGATGCGGTGGGCCTTCCTGCCGTAGCCAGCTCGACAGGCTCTGGCCTTCGAGCAGCTCCATCGTCAGATAGGGCACGTCGTCCGCCACCCCGTAGTCGGTCAGGGCGACGATGTGAGGATGCTTGAGCTTGTGCTGGGCGCGGGCCTCCCGCTCGAAGCGGCTGCGCAGCTCGTCGCTCCCCCCGAAGCGCTCGTTGAGCACTTTGATGGCCACGGGGCTGTTGAGGTGGACGTGCATCGCCTTGTAGACGACCCCCACGCCGCCGGCTCCCAGGACCTCGTCGATGCGGTAGCGCCCGTCGAGGAGCCGACCGATCATCGGATCGGCCTTCGGCTCCCCCGGGGCCGAGCCGCGGCCCGCCGATGCACGCTTCGGTCGGGCGAGCACCTGGGAGTAGCGACCCGGCCCGGCCTTCTTGCCGCCCGGCCCGGAACGCCGGTCCCCGGAGGTCGCCATCGTCGCCGCCGTCGCGAGCTCCTCCGTCGGCTGCGGGCTGCTCGACGGGTGTCCTGGTTGGCCACCGTCCCGTTGGCCACCGTCCCGGGAAGGGGTCGGCGGCCCGTCTTCCGGGGGCTTGGAGAGACTCCGACTCATGGGTCGATGACGAGGCCCGGGGGTGCCTGCCGCCGGCGCGTGCCAGGTCCGGTCCACCGCGGCCCCGAAGGCCCGGGGCGTCCTGCATCTTACGGTTCCCGGGCGCCTCCCGTGAAGGCGCCTGGGCAGACCCGGAGAGGCTACATCGCCTGCAGCCTGGTGCGCAGGTGGGGGAGGATGCGGTCGACCCCCTTGACCTCTCGGGCCACCTCGTCGTCGTCGAAGTCGATCTGTTCCACGATCGCCTCCTGCACGGCGTCGTGGAGCCAGTTGCCAGCGTCCGTGTCCCGGACACATCGCGCCGCCGGGTGCCCCTGGTGGTTGAGCTTCCCCAGCCCGTCTACGGCCTTTTCGAGCACCTTGGTCAGCTCTCCGAGGTAGCCGCGGATGACCTCGAGCTGATCGTCGAGGTCGGCGAAGAGCTCCGGAGAATCCTCCCGGTGGGCGGCCATCGCCTCCGGATTCTTCTGCTCGATGCGCTCGAGGGCGAGCCGGAGGACGAGCACGTCGTCGACGTGTCCCAGAATGCCGCGCATTCCCGGGATCGAGTTCGACGCCGACAGCACGTGCATGACCGCGCCTGCCGCGGTCACTCGACTGTCGTCGTCGATGTCCGGGTCATCGACGATCCGGAGCACCGTCTTCAGGTCCTGCGGCAGGGAGAGGATGCCCTCCCGCACCAGCTCCGCGAACTTCTCTTTCATGATGTGGTCGCAGCCCGGGCGTGGACGCCCCGTGGGCTCCTTTGCGGGATACGCGGGAAGACCCTCGGGAATCAAGCCCTGTCCGGGACCTCCGCCGACGCGCCCCGCCGGGAGCTCGGTTCGGGGGCCAGGGACGCTCGCCCTACTGGGGGATGAGCTCCTGGCCAGCGGGACAGGCGATCTCGATGTCCGTGGGCCCCGTGTCGGTTTCGATGATCTTGAACTCGACCCGCCGGTTCTTCTCCCAGGCACGGGGGTTGTGCCGGGGGTCGAGGGGGCAGCGTTCACCGTAGCCGGCGCTGCGAAGCCGGTCCCGTTCCACGCCGCGTTCGACCAACGCTTCGACGACGGCGGCGGCCCGGTCTCGGGTCAGACGGATGTTGTACTCGTCCGTCGCCCGCTCGTCCGCGTGCCCCTGCACTTCGACGAGCTTGATCTGGGGGTTGCCCACCATCGTCGCCGCGACCGCGTCCAAGAGAGGGAAGCTCCGGAGCTGGATCTGGGCGCTGTCGACCTCGAAGTAGACCTTCTGGAGGATCTTGATCTGGTTTTCCTCGAGGATGACGATGCCGCGGTCGGGGCAGCCGTCCTCGTCCTCGAAGCCGTTGTACTTTTCCGGGTCGTTGGGACAGGCGTCGTCGACGTCGAGGATCCGGTCCTGGTCGTTGTCCGGGTCCGGGCAGCCATCCGTGTCGTCCCAGTCGTCCGCGTCCTCCGGGTCGTTCGGGCAGAGGTCGTCGACGTCGAGGATCGTGTCCTGGTCGTTGTCCGGGTCCGGGCAGCCGTCGTCGTCGGCGAACTCGTCCCGGTCTTCCGGGTCGTCCGGGCATTCGTCCGCGTCGTCGAGGATCCCGTCACCGTCCCGGTCCCCCATGTTGCCCTCCGGGCAGCCGTCGAGGTCCGCGTCTCCGTCCCGGTCTTCCGGCACGAGGGAACATTCGTCGTCGATGTCGAGGATGCCGTCCCGGTCGTTGTCCGGGTCCGGGCAGCCATCGTCGTCGGCGAAGGTGTCGTAGTCCTCCGGCTCATCCGGGCACTGGTCGATGTCGTCCTTCAGACCATCCCCATCCCGGTCGGCGATCGACGGCTCGAAGATGAAGCCGAGGAACCCTCGGACGTCCGCGGACTGGAAGCCGCCGACGGGGATGCCGGCGCCGGCGCCGAGGAACAGGTAGCTGTTCCGTTGGACGAAGACCTTGAGGCCACCGATGGCCTCCCAGGAAAACGCCCCTTCCTCGGCGCCGCTGGTCAGCACCCAGGACCCGTAGGTCTCGACGACGAATTCGATGACGTCGAAGGGTCGGACGCTGCCGGCGAGGCCCCAGGTCAGGAGGTCGTCGTATTGGAAGTCCCCGCCCTGATCATCCGGATCCAGGCGCAGTCCCTGGGGGGTGATCTCGAGCTGGTCGTCGACCGCCGCGATGGACCGGCCGCCGACGGGGAAGCGGGCGCCTTCCCCCGTGTTGATGCGGTAACCGAGGTTCGCGCCGAAGCGCCAGTTGAGGTTGGGCCGGATCTCGGCGGCGATGGACGGCCAGATGCCGACCCCGGGCTCGCCTGCGAAGCGATCCGCATCCCCGGTGGGGAGCTCGACCTGGACCAGGGCCGCCAGACCGACCGGTGCCCGTTCAACCCGCGTCAGTCGCAGCTTGCCGTGCAGGGTGACGTTGCCCAGCCCCTGATAGTCGAGGCCTTCCCCCTGCCCCGTCGCCGGGTTGTTGTAGAAACCGTCCTCGACCCCGTCCAGCCCGGGGACGGTGACGTTCGGCCCGTTGACCACCTGCACGGGCACCTGGAACCCGAGCACCAGGAGGTTCGCGATGCCGTAGTT
>DAPKRP010000859.1:0-3309 GCA_031800515.1 Polyangiaceae bacterium LLY-WYZ-14_1
CCCCCGACGCGGCGCCACCGGAGGTCCCGCCCTCCGACGGGCAACCCGCGGAGGAGGCGCCGAAGCAGGACGACGACGACGCTGCGGGAGGCGGCGACGGCGAGGACGAGGACGGCGGGCTGGACTGCGCGCCCTCGGTGCTCTTCACCCGCTGGTTTCGGGAGGGACGGGAGGACGGTTGGGCGGAACGGGAGCCCCTGTCCCTCACCTGTCGGGGCAGCCCGAACCCGGAGGCCCTGGACCGGCTGAGCCTCCTGGCCCGCCCCGACGACCAGCCGCGTCCCAGCGCCGAGGACCGCCAGCGCTTCCGGGAAACGGCGAGCCCGGAGGAAGCCCAGGCGTTTCTCGCCCCCGGCGTGCGTCGCCTGCACCCCGGTCTTCTGCTCCGGCTCCAGGCGCTGGCGGAGCGCTTCCCCGGGCACCGGATCATCGTGGTCTCCGGGTACCGACCGGACGCCCGGGAGACGAGCCGCCACCACCACGGCCGGGCCCTCGACGTCCGGATCGCCGGCGTCAGCCGGGAGGAAGTGAGCGAGGCGGCCCGGACGCTGCCGGAGACCGGCGTGGGCTATTACCCGAACAGCGTCTTCACCCACCTGGACGTCCGGGATCGGGCGGCCTACTGGGTCGACCGATCCGGACCTGGGGAACCTCCCGACTACGGGCCTTGGCCGGTGCCCGGCGCCGCGCCGGGGGTGGACGAGGACGGGCCAGACCGGGAGGCCGAGGCCGAGGTGCTCCTGGCCTCGGTCCGGGCAGAGCTCGCCCGGTTGCTGTCGGAGGGGACCCGGGACGAGCTCTGGGACGGGGAGGCGCCGACCGACGGCGACGGCGACGGCGACGACGACGAGGGCCTCGGCGACGATGGCGACGACCGGACCGATGGCGCCCCCCAGCGCGAGCTCGACGCCCTGCTCGGAGCGATCACCCGGACCCTGGCCGCCGGGCCTCCCCGGCAGGCGGCCGCCGGGACCGCCCACGACGCCGACGCCCTATAGGGGAGTGACCTCGGCGTCGAGGGTGAAGCTGCCCTCGTTGCCCTCTCGGAAGCCGTCGACGAAGACGGTGTAGGTGCCCGGGTCGAGCTCCTGCTCCACCAGGGCGTGGCGATTGTCTTCGTGGTCGTCGTTGCAGGCGACCTCCGAGGCCGGGTCGGCGCAGTCGCTGCGGACGTGGATCGCCGCGTCGTACTCCGAGGACACGGCCAAGCGCACCCGGCTGCGCCGAGTGATTCGGAGCCGGTAGAGCTTCTCCGGGCTCGCCGCCCGCTCCGCGCAGCTCGCCGTGAACAGGGAGTCGGCCCCCGAGGTGCTGGCGGACACCTCCCGACCCGGCCGAAGACGGGTCGCCTGGCGGCAGGCCCGCTCCGCCGCCCGCAGGTCCTCGAGGGCGACGGAGAGCTCCGCGGCCCCGAACTGATCCACCCCATCCCCATCGACGATCAGGTAGTGCCGGCCCGGCTGCACCAGAGCGCGGAGCTCCCCCCCGGCGGCGTACTCGACCGCGGTGCAGGCGAGCTCCCCGCTCCGGTCGTCGCAGCGACCCCGCCGGAGGTAGAGGGTTCCCCGGAACTCGGGCCGTTGAAGGCTCGCGGACAAGATGCCTCGGGAGGGCACGTCGAGCTGGAACACGGCGTCCGGTCCGCCGGGCTCGCCGCAGGTGCCGGACAGGTCGTCCCGAAGGCGCATCGTGTCGACCGGCGCCGTGCTCGGGGCGGTGGGGGATCCCAGCCCCCCGGGGGCCAGCATCTGAGGGTCGGCGCAGGTGTCGCCGGGTCCCCCGGAGCCATCCGCCGGCTCGAGGTCGGCGGTGAAGCTGAAGGCGCCGGCGGCCCCCTCGCCGTAGCCGTCGGCGATCAGGAAATAGCGGCCCGGCTCGACCCGGGCCCGAACGTGCGCGTGGGCCTGGTCCACGAAATCGTCGTTGCAGACGAGCTCGCTGGTGGGCTCGTCGCAGACCCGGCGAAGATGGAGGGCGCCGTCGTGGTCGCTCTGCTGGCGCACCCGCAGCCGGGAGGGCTGCCGGACGTCGAGGGCATAGACGCGATCCGGAGAGCGGGCTCCGCCCGCGCAGCTCGCCTGGAAGTAGTCCGCCCCGGTCGTCGTCGAGCCGCTGACGACCTGGCCCGGCGCGATGGTCTCGGCATCGTCGCAGACCTCCGCCAGGGGGCGCAGCGGGTTGGCCGTCGCGAGGAGCTGGTAGTTGCCCACCTCGCCCCCGTAGCCGTCGACCACCACGAAGTAGCGGCCCGGGTCGACGGTCGCATCGATCTCGCTCCGCCGGGTGTTCTCCTGGGGGGAGTCGTCGTTGCAGGTGACCTCGGACCGCTGGTCGCCGCAGGTGCGCTGGAGATAGAGAACGCCGTCGTATTCGGATTCGAGGACGACGTTGAGCTGGGCCCGTTCCTCGACCTCGACCACGTAGACCCGCTCCGACGACTGGCCGGCGGCGCAGGTCGGCTCGAGGTCGGCGCTTCCCCCCTCCGTCGACCCCGTCGACGGCTGCCCCAGGCTCAGGGGCAGAGGGGCGGCGCAGGTTCCCGGCTGACCCCCGGCGGCGGCGAGGACCCCGGCACCGCCGCCGGCGCCCTCCCCGGTGGACCAGGAGGCCAGGGTGTAGCCACCGCTCCCCTCCGCCGCCCGCAGGACCACCGCGTGATCTCCTCCCCGCATCGGGCAGACTCGCACCGCGGCCTGCCGGTCCGTCGTGTCGTCCTCGGCGAGGGTCGCCCCGTTCTCGTCCAGCACGACGAGGTCGACGTCGGACACCCCGTCGGAGCCGAGGGCCAGGAACACGGTGCACTCGTTCCCCCGGAGCGGGACGACCACCCGGACGTCGTCCCCCTGCCCGAGGGAGCCCTGGCTGATCGGTCCCGTCTGGGCGAGCCCCAGGGTCGTCAAGGTGTTGTGGACCGCCACGTAGCGGGGCTCGAGCCGGGCGTCGGACCCTCCGCAGGCGGCCAGGACCAGGAGCGCCGGCAGGGGGAAGCGGGGAACGGCGGAGCCAGAGGACGCGGGGGAGAACATGGTGGGAGACGAAGGTAGCAGGGGCGGCTCGGGAGCCAGCTGCGGACCCGGCCGCAGGTGCACAGCCGCCCCTCAGAGGGTGGCGGAGGGGGGCGATGGCGACATCGGCGGCACCCGCCGATCATGTCGAGGGGGCTCCCGCACCCGGCCGAGGAGAAACAGGCCGACCAGGAAGAAGCCCCCGAGAAGGCCGACGGCGATGCGATTGCCCGCCGCGGGGTCCGCGGCGGTGGCGAAGCCGCTCGCGATGGTGCCGTAGAGGATCGGCCCGAGGGCGGAGGAT
>DAPKRP010000860.1:0-1599 GCA_031800515.1 Polyangiaceae bacterium LLY-WYZ-14_1
GGGGCGATGAAGAGGAGCGTGCCGGGCGGCCGACCGGAGGTCCGGTCGATCACCGAGACGCGAGAGCCAGTCGGCTGCGTCGACGGAGCGCACCAGGGCCGATAACGGAACGATACCCGGCCCGGCATTCCTTTGAAAAGCCCGGATCGCGGGAATGGCGGGCGAGCCTCGCCGTAATCAGCCGTGATGATCATTCTGCTAGTCCCCTGCTCCCCGGTTCGAACTTCCGGGCAGGGGTACTAGGCTGGCTGCCGCAGATGCTCATCCCGACCTCCGCCGTACCCGGCCGTCGCCTACCGCGGGTCCGCGTGATCCAGGCCGCTTTCCTCCTCGCCGGGCTCGGCACGACCGGCTGCGGGGACGATGACGGCGGTCCCGGGGACCGCATGCCCTCGGACGCCGAACAGGTCGAGCACCTGCGCCGGTGCGCCGAGCGCTGCGCGGAGGAACGACGCTGCAGCGAGAGCGCCCCCCCGGAAGCGGTCTGCGACGCCACCTGTGAAGCGATGGCGCCGGACGCGACCTGCCGCGAGCTCCATGCCGACTACGCCGACTGCCTGGATACCAGCGTCCCCTGCGACAACTACGAGCGCGCCACGGAGGTCGCCTGTGGGGAGATCTTTCAGGACCTGTTCCTCGACTGCCCGCCCTGGCGGTCCTTCGTCGAGGCACCCGTCGACGCCGGCCCAGGCGATGGGTGACTGGCAGCGACGGGCCGGTTCGGCGACCCACGGCTGGGTCGTTCGACCGAAGACCGCGTCCCGGGGGCAGCCCGCGGCAGGCCGGGGGGAGGGTTGGTGCCCAGAGACGGAATCGAACCGCCGACACGGGGATTTTCAATCCCCTGCTCTACCAACTGAGCTATCTGGGCGACGCGAAGGGCCGGCAGCGTAGCCCCTGCCCCGGGCGAGTCAAGCGTCCCGTCGCCGCCCCCTTTTGGACGGGCACGGCCGCAGCCGACACAATGCGAAGCCGAGGAAACGGATGCCCGACCAAGCCCTCGATGCCTTCCGGCGCCTGCTGAAGGAGGGCGCTTCCGGAGGCCAGGCCAAGGTGGATGCCTTGCTGGCTCTGGCCCAGCGTACCGTCCACGTCGCCACCTGGACCGAGGGCGGGGACGAATACCGGACGCTGATCAACGGAAACGGCCAGTCGGCCCTTCCCATCTTCACCGATCAGGCAGAGCTCGACCGGGCCGCCAGTCACTTCGGCTGGGTCGACGAAGGCACCCCGAAGCCGCCCCGGCGGGAGCTCGGAGCCCGGGAGGCGCTTCGATACGTCGTGGCCCATCGCCTGGATTTCCTCGTGACGGATATCGCCAGCCCCTGGCGTCTCGAGGCGGAGGCGGCGGAGATCGAGCCGCTCCTGGAAGGCCGGGCCGAGCCCGCCGGTCCCTACGCGGGCCTGGGACGGGTCTCGTCGAGCGTGATGCGCGCCGTCAAGCCGACGCCCCTCGGTACCGCCGCGGTAACCGGTGGGCGGGACGGCCAGGCTGGGGGGCCGGGGAAGGCCGTCTTCCCGGAGGAGGAGCGGACGGACGTCGACCCGCGGCCCCCGAGCAGCGCGCCGCCACCGTCTCCGCCACCGCCGCCGGCCAGC
>DAPKRP010000861.1:0-1930 GCA_031800515.1 Polyangiaceae bacterium LLY-WYZ-14_1
CCGCGCCTCCCGCCGGGCCCCCCTCGGGCGACGGGGCCGGAGGCCAGGGCGCGGGGCCCAGGGGGAAGCGGCGCCGGCGCCCGTGCTCGCTTCCGGACTCCCCGGCGAGGCCGACGGTGGGCGCTTCCTCGGCATGGCGCCCCTCGCCCTCGCCGGCCCCGGGGGGGCCCCGGCGGAGGACCCCGTCTGGCGGCTCGGAGACCGCCTCGCCGAGCAGGTGGGAGAGGGCCGCCTGCGGCTCGCCTTCGGGATCCGGCGTCGGGGTGCCGCCGAGGCCCCCCGGCGGGTGCTGGCGCTCTCCGCCCGGGCCGATGCGTCGGGAGCGCTCCATCTCGACGGGGGGGGACCCATCGCTCGGCGGCTCCCCTGGCCCCGCCTGGATCAGGACATCGTCCGGGGCATCGCGGCCCTCGAGCGCATCTTTCCCGAGCCGGCGCTGGTCTTCCTCGGCGATCCGGCGTCCCTCCGGGACCGGATCGCCGCCCAGGCCGCTTCCCTCGATGCGGTCGTCTGTCGGCCCGAGGCCGGCGACGCCCTCCGCTGCACCGCCGTGGACCGGACCGTCGGGCCCCGGAGCTTGGAACGGCTTCTCTTGGAGGTGCTCGCCGCCCGGATCCCCGGCTCGCTCCTCGCCCGGCTCCGTCCGGGCTGACGGCGGGGCGGCTGGATTCAAGATTTTCCTCCCGGGAGCCGTAGGTGGTTCAATGACCGCTCCCCGCCCATGAGCTCGCCTCCTCTCTTCCGGCGCGACGGCGCCCTCGTCCGCCTCGACCTGCGTCGGGCGGATGCCGGGCCGGCCACCGACGGCCTTGGCGGAGGGGCGGTGGCGCCCCGGGGGGACCTCGGGGAGGCGGAAGACATCTTCGAGGCCTTCCCCGTCGGCCTGGCGCGGATCGACGACAAGGGGATCATCCTGGCGGCCAACGAGCGCTTGGTGCAGCTCCTCGGCCGCAGGCTCCGCACCACCGTCGGCCGTCCCCTGGTGTCCTTGCTCTCGCCGGCGAGCCGTCGAGACGTGCTCCATCACCTGGCCCGGGCCTTCGTCTCCGGGGGCTACGAGCACGCCGAAGCGCGCCTGGGGGAAGACGACGGGGGACGCCGAGCCCGCTTCGTGCATCTATCGACCAGTCGGGAATCCGACGGCCCCGGGGGCCAGCGCCGCGCCCTGGTCTCCTTCTTCGAGACCACGGAGCAGCGGGAGGCGGAGGCCCGGCTGCAGCAGTCGGAGGCCAGCCACCGGGCGCTCATCGAGTCCCTGCCCGACGCCGTCTGGGTCCACCGCCAGGGGCGGTTGGTCTACGCCAACGCCGCCGCCCGAGGGCTCCTGGAATGGGGCGACGGCCACGTCGAAGGCCAGGCTCTCGCCGCCTGGATCCACCCGGACGACCGGGAGGCGGCCGCCGAGCACTGGGCCCGGGCGGCGGAGAGCCGGCGGCACCTGGGGCCCTGGGAGCTCCGGGTCGTGGACACCTCCGGGCGGAGCATCGACGTCGAAGCCCACGAGGTGACCTCCGTGTTCGAGGGTTCCTGGGCCAACGCCACCATCGCCCGGGACCTCACGGAGCGCCGGCGGCTCCAAGCCCAGCTCATCCAAAACGACCGTCTGGCCTCGATGGGGACCCTGTCCGCCGGCATCGCCCACGAGGTCAACAACCCCCTCAGCTTCATCCTGACCAACCTCGAGACCGCCCTCGGAGCCCTGCCCACCACCTCGGAGCCCCTTCGAGAGGTGCGGGAGAGTCTGGAAGAGGCCTGGCAAGGGGCGATTCGGGTGAAGGACCTGGTCCGGGAGATGCGGAAGCTCTCCCACTTCGACGACGAAGAGCGGCCCGTCGACCTCGACGAGGTCGCCGAGGCCGCCCTCCGGGTCGCCCGAAAGGAGATCGAATACCGGGCCGGCGTGCGCACGGAGCTCGTCGGGGCGGGCGAG
>DAPKRP010000862.1:0-7161 GCA_031800515.1 Polyangiaceae bacterium LLY-WYZ-14_1
GACGACGACGACTTCGTCGACTCGGACGAAAACCGGGATCCCTTCCGATCCTTCGCCGGCCTCTTCAAGGTGCGGAACTCCGTGGTCCCCCAGCGGGCCGTGGTCATGCCGACGACGGGCATCGATGAGATGCGGCTCATCGCCATCATCAGCGGCGTCGCTCGGCCCCAGGCGATGCTCGTCGACCCCCTGGGGGTCGGCCACGTCGTCCAGCGGGGCGACTACGTGGGGCGGCCCGAGGTGATCCAGACGGGGGACGTCCAGGGTTTGGCGGTGCCGTTGAACTGGCGGGTCGACCGCATCCGGGCCAACGAGGTCGTCCTGATCCGGGAGGACCAGACCGGGCGCCAGCCCCTTACCCGGGTGCTCCCCCTCTACGAGAACGACGAGCCCTAGTACCCCTGCCCGGAAGTTCGAACCGGGGTTTGCGCGTTCCCGGACCGAACTTCCGGGCGGCGGTCCTAGCAGGCCCGCGGTTTTTTTGCCCGGGAGGGAGCCCCCCGGGATCATGGCGTCGGAGGAGTCCAAAGACGCCATGCGTGCCCTCTCGATCCTGCTCGTCGGCCTCGTCGCCGCGGTTTCGACCCTCGGGTCCCGGCCCTTTCTCGTCGCCCGGGCGGACGAGCGTCCCCGACGGGAGGAAGCCCCGTCCCGGGTGACCGGGGGCGCGGCGGCAGACGTCGCCGACGACGGGGACCACCGGGACGAGGAACCGGTCCGGGTGCAGGGGATCTCCTTCGAGCGGCGGGATGGCCGGGACCGGCTGGTCGTCGAGCTCTCCGGCCGGGTGCCCTACCGCGTCGTGGCGGACGAGGGACAGCCCGCCCGGCTCCGTCTGGGAGGCGCCCGCCTCGACCCGAATGCGCCGACCGCCCTCACCCCCCGGGGGGATGGCGGCACGGTCCAGTCCGTCCGGCTCCGGGAGACCGGGGCCGGCGTCGTCGTCGAGGTCGACCGCCGGGGCCGGCATGGCGGCACCGCCCTCCGGCGGGGCCAGCAGGTCGTCTGGCTCTTCCCGCCGCCGCCACCCTCGGATCGACCGGCGACCCGGACCATCGCCCGGGAGGAGCTGCCGGACCTCGGCCCGGGTTATCTGCCCATCCCCGGCCAGGACCGGCAGGACGCGGACGACCAGGACGCCGCGGAAGCCCGGGAGCGGGGCGCCGCCGACGGCGCCTTCGAGACGGCGGAGACCGCGGACGTCGCGGCGTTCCTCACCGACGTGCCGCTCCAGGTGCGGCCCTCCCGGGGCCGGGGGCGGTATTCCGGTCGCCGCATCGACCTCGATTTCAAGGATGCGGACATCCACAACATCCTGCGGCTCCTCGCCGAGGTGGGTGGCGTCAACGTGGTCACCAGCGACGACGTGAGCGGCACGGTGACCATCCGGATGCGGAACGTCCCCTGGGATCAGGCCCTCGACGTCATCCTCCAGGCCAAGGGCCTCGGCATGGTGCGCCGAGGGAACCTCATCCGGGTCGCCCCCCTCGAGACCCTGGAAAAGGAGCGGGAGGCGGCGATCGCGCGGCAGAAGCAGAACGAGCAGCTCGCGCCTCTGGAGACCCGCCTCGTGCCGGTCAGCTACGCCACCGCCGGCGACCTCCAGCCCCGGGTCCAGGAGCTGCTGTCGGAGCGGGGGAGCGTCAGCGTCGACGAGCGGACCAACGTGCTCATCGCTCGGGACATCGTCGAGAATCTGGACGAGGTCGAAGAGCTGGTCCGCACCCTCGACACCCAAACGCCCCAGGTGCTGGTCGAGGCGCGCATCGTCGAAGCGACCAGCAGCTACGTCCGGGACGTCGGCATTCAGTGGGGCGGCGACGTGTCCTTCGGCACCGCCTTCGGCAATCCGACGGGGCTGACCTTCCCATCGAGCATCGGGGTCGCCGGTGGCAACGTCGACGAGCAGACCCCGGTGGGCGGCCTCTCCCCCTTCGGCGCGGCGAACGCCAACCAGGCGCCGAACTTCGCGGTCAACCTGCCGGCGATCACCGGGACGGGCATCGGCGGCGCCCTCGGCCTCACCTTCGGCAGCCTGGACGGGAACATCAACCTGAACGTACGCCTGTCCGCCGCCGAGTTGATGGGGACGGTGCGCATCATCAGCTCCCCCCGGATCCTGACCCTGGACAACCAGGAAGCCCACATCGCCCAGGGCACCCTCATCCCCTACTCCCAGGTCAGCGCACAGGGCGTCCAGACCGCCTTCCAGGAGGCGAAGCTCGAGCTTCGGGTCCGGCCCCACGTGACGAGCGACGGGTCCGTGGCGATGAAGGTGAAGATCACCCGGGACGAGCCGGACTTCACCAACCAGAGCGTCCGAGGCGATCCCACCATCCTGAAGCGGGAGGCGGAGACGGATCTGCTCCTTCCGGACGGGGACACGGCGGTCATCGGCGGCATCTACACCCGGAACACGGGGCGGAACCTCGACGCGGTCCCCTTCTTCGCGGACATCCCGATCCTGGGCGTTCTCTTTCAGCGCCGCCGCATCGCCGACGACCGGAACGAGCTGCTGATCTTCCTGACCCCGCGCATCGTCAACCGAAGCGAGGCGCTCCGGGAGTAGCGTCGCCGGGGACCGGCGCAAACCCGGTTCGAACTTCCGGGCAGGGGTACTAGCCTTCCCGGGTGCGGGTGTTTCTCTCCGGCCCCATGGGGGTGGGGAAATCGACGGTGGGCCGTCGTCTGGCGGAACGCCTCCGGGTGGCCTTCGTCGACCTGGACGAGCGCCTTGTCCAGACCTCCGGGCGTGCCGTCACCGAGATGATCGCCGAAGGCGGGCTCGGCGGGTTCCGCCGCCTCGAGGCGGCGACCCTGGGCCGGCTCCTCGACGACGCCCGCACGGGGGAGGGCGGCCTCCCGCCCGGAGCGGTCCTGGCCCTCGGTGGCGGCACGGTCCTGTCGTCCCGCGCCCTCCGTCATCGACTCCTCGACGAAGGGTTGCTGGTGACCCTGGTCGCCGACCCGGCCACCCGGGTCCGCCGCCTCGGACCGGCGGAACGGGCCGGACGCCCCCTCCTGGCCGGGCTCGACGACGCCGGCGTCGCCGCGACCCTGGCCCAGCTCGACGAGGAACGGGCGCCGGTCTACGCCGAGGCCCACGCCCAGGTCGACGCCGAGGGCCCCGTCGAGCAGGTGGTCGAACGGCTGGAGCAGCTGGTCGCCGGGATGCGGGGAAGGCCGTCCCTGGTCGTCCCCCTGGGCACCGCCACCTATCCGGTGACCATCGGAGCGGGGTGCCGGCGGGAGCTCGGCGCGATGGTCGGTCCGGCCCGACCCGCCGTCGTGGTCACGGACGCGCACGTCGCCCGCTGCTGGCCCGGGGAGGTGGCGCGCCTGCTCTCCTCGCATCCTCTCCGGGACCGGTTCGACGGGACGGAGGACGCCGGCGGCGCCGAGGGGATCGTCACGGTGGTCGTCCCCCCGGGGGAGCCGAGCAAGGACACGGGGCAGCTGGTTCGGGTCTGGGATGCCGCCCTCGACGCCGCCGCCCATCGCGGCAGCCCGGTGGTGGCCTTTGGCGGCGGCGTGGTCGGGGACCTCGCCGGGCTCGCCGCCGCCACCCTCCATCGGGGGGTGCCCCTGGTGCAGCTACCGACCTCCCTCCTGGCGATGGTGGACAGCTCCGTCGGCGGAAAGACCGCCATCGACCGGCCCCAGGGGAAGAACCTGGTCGGTGCCTTTCACCAGCCCCGGGGGGTCCTCTGCGACCCGGAGCTGCTCCGGACCCTCCCGGCGGAGGAGCGGGTTGCCGGGCTCGCGGAGGTCGCCAAGGCGGCCTGGCTTGCCGGCGAGGCGGACGTGGCGTTTCTGGAAGCGCACGCCGACGCGCTCCGCCGGGGGAACGATCCGGCGGTGGATGCGGAGGCGATCCGCCGGGCGGTGCGGCTGAAGATCCGGCTGGTCGTCGAGGACGAGCGGGAGACGACGGGCCGCCGGGCGCTGCTCAACCTGGGCCACACCTTCGGTCATGCCTTCGAGGCGGCGGGGGGGCTCGGCAGCCTGCGCCACGGGGAGGCGGTGGCCCTGGGCCTCGTCGCCGCCTTCCGGGTCGCCGTGGCCCTCGGGGAAGCCGACCGGGAGGACGCGGCGCGGATGGCGACCCTGCTGCGGAAGCTCGGCCTCGGAGGCGTCGTCGACGGGCTCGACGCCCGCCTTCGGGACCCGGCGCTCCCGGCGCTCCTGGCCTTGGACAAGAAGCGGCGGTCGACCCGGGAGGTACGGTTCATCGTGCCCCGAGCCCCCGGCGCGACCCGCCTCGCCGACCTGCCCCTGGCGCGCCTTCCGGCCCTGGCCCGCAGGCCTGCCGAAGCAGCCGGGGAGGGACACGGACCCACCTGAGCCCACCGAACTGCCGCCGCTTTTTGGTGGGGACGCCCCGGGCCGGCTACCCTTTGCCCGTGAATGCCGGACGCCTCCGGCCCGAGGATCCCATGCCCCATCGCCTCTTCATCACCGCGTTCCGGCGCGCCGCCGCCGGGTTCTGCGGCGTGGTCGCCCTCCTGGTCGGGCTCGCGGGCTGCGCCGCGAGCGACTCGGGCAGCCTGATCATCGCGGGTATCGGAGCGCCCGATGACGCCTGCATAATCCAGGTGCCCCCCGAGTTCTTCCGAAGCGGGGGGTTCTTGGATCTGTCGGCGAGGGAGTCCTATGTGCTCACGCCGATCTTGAGGAACAACCTGGACGCGGAGATCGACCAGGTGCGCCTCTTGTCCTCGCCGTCCTTCGACGTCTCTCTGCGGGGCGCCGAGGTGGAGATCACGGACGCGGCGGGTCTTCGCTTCGTCGGGCTCTTCGACGACGAGTTCGGCGATCTTCCGAACCCGTTCACCATCCCGGTCAGCGGCTTCGTCGAGGCCGGCGGCTCGGAGCAGGCGATCAGCTTCGACGTGATCCCGGCTCCCTATGGCCGAGCGCTCAGCGGCGTCCTCCGGGAGCGGGAGCAGCTGGTCATCAGCGTCCAGATCTTCGGCCGGACCAGCGGGGGGAACGAGGTCGAGACCCCGGTGTTCACCTTCGGCATCGACACGATCAACCCGGCCGGCGGCGGACCTTGTCCATGCGCCGGTGGCCTGGCGAACTTTCGACCCGGCCCCTCCGTCCGATGCGCCGTCGGCGATGAGGAGTCCGAGGATGCCTGCTTCCCGGGTCAAGACAGCAGGCAGGTCCTGGATCCGAACTGCGCCGAGTGTGGCGGAGAAGGTCAGTTCTGCTTCTGCAGTTGCTGACCTCCGGGCGCTCCGGTCCCCCGAGACCGGGCGGTCAGCCGCCCTCCCGGCGGCGCTCCCAGCGCCGTCGCGCGTCCAGGTAGGCGTCGGATAGGGCCAGCCCCACCAGCGCCCGGAGGGACCCGGAGCCGGCACAGGCGCGGACCCAGTCCCGCTCCGTGTCGAGGGCGTGGGCCCGGAGGCCGGGCTCGTCCCGGCTCAGCCCGAGGAGCGCCGCCCGGACCGAGCCCGAGACCAGCAGCCCCGCCCGCGCGGCCGCCGCCAGCACCTCGCCTCGGAGGCGGGCATAGGTGAAGCGGTCGTCCCCGGTCTCTTCCAGGAGGGCTCGCATCCGGGTCTGCTCACGGCTCGGGATGGTGCGCCAGAGCTCCGAGGCGAGGGCCTTCGCCTCCCGCTCCGGGGAGTCGCCGTCCCCGGGGGGGCCGAAGGCGGCCCGAAGCCCGTGCAGCAGGGTCGCCCCCGCCGACTCGTCCAGGGTGCCGAGGAGCACGTGCTCGGCCCGGGTGAGGGCGACGGCGCGGGCCACCCGGAAGCGAAGGATGCCTTCCCCGTCCGGCTCCGCCTCCGCCTGGGCGTCGAGCTCCGGGCTCACGAGCACCGCCGGGGGCACCGTTCGGAGGACCTGGACCGCCGCCTCCCCGGGGGCGGGGGCCTTCCGGAAGGCGTCGAGCTCGCCGACCCGGAGGGTCTCCTGGGCCTCCCGGAGGGCCCGGGCGAGGGGGCTCGGTCCAAGGGGCGACAGGCGATCCGTGCCGACGAGCCCCCGTTCCCCGAGGGTGGTGCGGAAGAGGGGGGTGGCCCCATCCCAGGCGAGCCGCAGGGCCGACAGGGGGGCCAGGAGTCGGGGGTCGACGAGCAGGTCCCCCGCTTCCTCCACCAGGGCGCCGAAGCCTTCCCCGGGCGTCCGGGAGGGAGCCCGGACCGCGGGGTCGAAGACGGAGAGCACCTCGGTGACCACGTCCGCCACCGTCTCGTCCCGGAGGCGCTCGCTCACGTCCTGGAGGGTGCGGAGCACCCGGACCCGGCCGGGGTCCTTCCGCACCACGCTTCGGAGCAGCGGCGCGGCGTCGTGGAGGCGACCGGGTTGGGTGGCGAGGCGAAGGGAGAGGCGCTCCGCCGCGTCGAGGTCCCCCCGGGCGACCGCCCCACGTAGCATCGCCTCGTTCGTATCCTCGTCCTCCCGGGGGGGCGCGTGCTCCGAGGGGACGGGGGTGAAGACCGCGGAGGTCCGTCCCGAATCGAAGCTGGGACCGTCGGAGCCGCCGGCGGGGTGGGGCCCGGGGTCGACGATGCCCGACGGCGGCGGCAGGGTGGACCGCCCCGCCGGCGGCGCGCCGACCGGCGGCGGGATCGGGGCCGCCGACGACGGGCGGGCCAGTCGAAGCCCGCTCTGGTCGGTCCGGGCCGCGCCCCGCCCGCGGGGGGCCATGCCGCTCGGAGCCGAGGGAGCCCCGAGCTCGCCGGGACGAGGCGTCGGGTCGTCGTCGTCGAGGCCGAGCCCCGCGTCCTCCCCGGCATCGTCCGGGATCAGCTCGGCGTCTTCGACGATGTCTTCGTCGAGGATGAGCTCCGCGCCGTCGCCATCGTCGTCGAGGACGGGCGGCTCCGCGTCGTCGTCGATCTCCCCGGCGCGGCGGGCGGTCCCGGACGGCACTGGGCGGCTATCCCGGGGCACCGGGGACGAGGACGTCGGGGTCGGTCGCTCGTCGTCGTCGTCGTCGTCGTCCGGGCCGCCGGGGGTCGCCGGGTACCCTCGGTCCGAGGGGAAGACGCGCCCGTCCCGGGGGGTCGGGGAGCCCGCCCCCGCGTCCAGGTCGTCCTCGTCCCCGGAGGCGACTTCCGGAGGTGCTTCCGTAAGTACCCATGGAAGTGCGCCCGGTCCCGACGAGCGGCGTTCCCGACGACCCGCCTCCTCGGGGCCCTGGGAGGG
>DAPKRP010000863.1:0-1634 GCA_031800515.1 Polyangiaceae bacterium LLY-WYZ-14_1
CGGGGCGAGGGGTGGACGGGGCGTCGTCGTCGGACGCCGCCGCAGGTCGCGGTCCCGGGAACGTCATGGGGACAGGAGGGTCTACGGCCCCGCCGCCGCCTCCGCCACCCGCAGCTCACCCTCCCGGAAGGCGCCCGTCGCCGGGTCATGCACCCAGAGCTTCCGGTCGTCGACCACGCCCTCCCGCACGCTCACCACGAGAAAGGCGCAGGGCCAGGTCAGCACGCCCTCGCTCGAGAAGGTCGCCGCATCCTCTTCCGAGAAATAGGCGCCCGCGTCGCAGTGGGAGTGGAAGATGACCTTCACCGGCCGACCCGCCGCCGCCCCCTCGTCGAAGGCGCGGCCGGCCCGCAGCTCGTTGATCTTGAAGTAGGTCCGGGAGGTCCGGGGAAAGGTCTCGGGGTCGAGGGCGTGGTACTTGTCCGCCTCGTTGGGCTCCCGCTGGAAGGCGTCGACCCAGGAGGCCCGGGCGGCGGGACCGGCGAGGAATCCGCAGGCCTCGGACGGGTACTCGGCGACGGCGTGGGCTTCGACCTGCCGCAGCAGCGCGGCGTCGATGTCGATGGGCCCGTCGACCCACGCCGGGCGGGCCCCTTCGGAGGCCTCTCTGGGTGCGTCTACCATTCGTAGTACCTCTCCCATTTCATCGGTGCGAAGTAGCGGTCTCCCCGGTCGCAGGCGATGGTCACGACGCATCCGTCGGCGAGCTCCCGGGCGACGGCCAGGGCGCCCGCGACGTTCGCCCCAGCGGAATGCCCGACGTGGAGCCCTTCTTCCGCGGCGAGGCGATCCGCCATGTCCCAGCCATCGTCCGTATCCACCGGCCGGATCTCGTCCGGGACCCCGGGGTCGTAGATCGCCGGCACGATGGACGAGGCCATGTGCTTCAGCCCTTCGAGCCCGTGGAGGGCGTCCGACGGCTCGAGGGCGATGCAGCGGATCGGCCGGTCGTGCTCCCGAAGCCGCCGGGTCGTCCCCATCATGGTGCCCGTCGTCCCGAGCCCGGTGACGAAGTGGGTCAACCGGTCTCCGACCTGTTCGAGGATCTCGCGACCGGTGCCCAGGTAGTGGGCCTTCGGGTTCGAGGGGTTGGAGTATTGGTCGGCGTAGAACCAGCGGTCCGGGTCTTCCCCGACGAGACGCTGGGCCAGGCGGATCGCACCGTCGGAGCCTTCCATCGGATCGCTGAAGATGATCTCCGCCCCGTAGGCCCGGGCCACCCGCTTCCGGGCTTCCGTCACGTTCTCCGGCATGACCAGGGCGATCCGCTGGCCCAGGGCGGCCCCGAAGATCGCGTAGGCCATTTCCGTGTTGCCGCTGGTGGCGTCGATCAGGGTCTTGCCGGGGCCGAGGCGGCCGTCCGCCAGCGCGTCCTTCATGATCTGGAGGGCGGGGCGGTCTTTCACCGAGCCGCCGGGGTTCGCGTATTCGAGCTTCACGTAGAGCTCGACCCCCGGACAATCGCGTTCGAGCTTCCGGAGCCGCACCAGCGGCGTCTCCCCGACGGCGTCGACCACCGAGTCGATCCGGCGATGCCTCATCGGTCCGAGGCCCCCTCATTCTCCGGCCCCGCGGTGCCCAGATAGAACCCGGCGAGCTCCCCCCCCCGGCCGGCCCCGACGATCCGCTTGACC
>DAPKRP010000864.1:0-3038 GCA_031800515.1 Polyangiaceae bacterium LLY-WYZ-14_1
GGGCACGAGGATCTGGGGCGGGTCCCGGTGCCAGAAGACGTCGAAGCCGAGCTGACCTTCTTCTGCGGGAAGCTCCTCGGCGCGGGTCGGGGCCTCGCCCTTCAGGGGGAGCGTCCACAGTTGCCGCCCCGTCTCCACCGAGGACAGCAACAGGCACCGCGGTCGCTCCCGGTCGCACCGCACCGAATGCCCCCAGGGCGGGGGGCGGACGCTCGGGGCGTCGGCGGGGAGGTCCACCCGGAAGAGGCGCCGCGGCCGCCCGCCGGGCGCCTCGGCGACGAGCTCCGCCCCGTCGGGGACGATGCGCCAGCTCACCACCTGGTCGCCCCCGGCCCGTCGAGGCCAGGTGCGGGAGCCGGGAAGGAGAGGCCGGGAGGCACTCCCATCCGACGGCATCGCCAGCACCATCGGTCCCTCTCCCGGTCGGGTCCGGGTCACCCAGAGGACATCGCCCGTCGGGTCCCAGTCCGACGGGCGGCTGTCCCAGACCTCGCTGCCGAGGGGTCGGAGCACCAGGCGGCCTTCGGCGAGGCGACCGAGCTGAACCCGGCGGACCTCGCGGAGCAGGCCGATGACCAGGCGACGGCGGTCGACGGAGTAGGCGAGGTCGACGGTCGCGCCGGGGAGCCTGGCCTCGACCGTAGGCGCCCAGGCGGCGATGGGAGACGAGACGAGGACCGGCGGGTCCGTGGCGGCGGCTCCCCCCCGGCGGGCGACGAGGAGCCGGTCGTCGTCGAGCCAGGTGACGAGGCCGCCATGGATCGGGAGCCCGAGCTCCCGGCCGGCGTGGAGGAGCCGGAGCCCGGCGACGGGCTTCGTCCGGTCGCTTGATTCGAGCTCGTCGTCTCCGCCATCGGCCCCCGGGTCGTCCCCGGCGTCGTCGTAGACGTGGAGCTGGATGACGCGCTCGGCGTCGAAGCGCACCAGGGCGAGCCGACCGCCGGATGGCGCCCAGGCGACGCCGTGGACCTGGTCCAGGGGCAGCGTCCGGGTCGGGACCGTCCTGGGGCCGTCGAGGGGGACGAGGCGGAGCGCGCGGTCGGTGACGACGGCGGCCCGCTGGCCGTCCGGCGACACCCGGACGCAACCCGCGAGCGCCCGGGCCAACGGCTTGCCGGCCCCCGATGGCCTGGCGACGGTGAACGCGGCCTCCGGGGAGGAGACCACCAGCCGCTCCTCCCCGAGGAAGCTGACGCAGGTGCCCGTCCGACGAGTCCACCGCTCCCGGGGGCGCCCGGAGAGGTCGAGCTCGTGGACGTAGACGCCGTCCGGCTCGATGGTCGCGAGCCGCCTCCCGCTCGGCGAGAGCGCCAGGTCCGAGACCGACGCGGCGGGCTCGTTCCGGGTGATCGGCAGCCAGTCGAGGGCGCCTGGGTCGGCCGCGCCCGCCGGGTCCGCGGTCTCGGGGCCGGCGACGGCCGAGGGCGGACCCTTCCCGTGCCGCGCCTCGGGGAACGCCCCCGCGCCGGACGCTTCCGGGTCCCGAGGCCCAGGGCCGAGGACCGAGCCGAGGGCGCCGCCGAGCAACAGAAGCACCCCGGCGGCGATGCTCCAGCGGGTCCAGGCGGGGGGACGGGCCAGTCGGCGCAGGCGCCCAGCGACCATCGCGGCGGGCTTGGCCGCGGCGCAGTCCCGAGCCACGCCTTCGAGACCGCCACGCAGGGAACCGTCCGCCCGCCCCGTTCCGAGCCACCGGAGCAGACGGCCCAGCGCCGCCATGTCGGCGGACCGACCCGCCTCGCCGGAGCGGGCGCGGCCGAAGTCGATGAGCTTCACCTGACCCTCCGGGGTACAGAGGACGTTCCCGGCGGTCAGGTCCCCGTGGGCCACCCCCCGGGCGTGAAGATGGGCGAGACCTTCGGCGACGGCGGCGCACAGCGCGGCGACCTGCCGAGGGGGGCACGGGGCGACCAGCGGCCGGCCCTGCGCCAGGGCGGTCACCACGTAGCCGACCCCGTCCTGCTCCCCGACGTCGAAGACGCTCACCACCGTCGGGTGGTCGATGGCGGCGACGGCCCGGGCCTCCCGGAGCGCTCGCTCCCGGGCATCGGCGCCGAGGCCGGGGTCCAGGATCTTCACCGCGACGTCGCGACCGAGGCGGTCGTCCCGGGCGCGATAGACGCGGCCGTCGGCCCCCGCGCCGAGTGCTTCCTGGAGCTCGAGGGGTCCGAGCCGGGCGCCGATCCACGGGTCCGCCGGGGGCAGGTCGGGAGCCGCGGCCAGGGCCCGGAGAAGCTCGTCGAGGGACGACACGAGGTCGAGCCGATAGCAATCAGCGGGCCTGCGGGACCGGCCCGCGCCGTTCGCCGTGGCGGCCGGAGCGCGGGGTGGTCCCGGTGGCGCGGTCGGTCAGGGGCTTGGGGCGTCCGTGTCGCCGAGGGTGCCGAAGACCTCGGTCAGAAAGGCGGCGAGCTCGGCGAGGACGGGGCCGGGGATCTCGTGGCCCCCCGGGTGGGCGTGGAAGCGCACGTCGAGCTGGCCGCGGCGGAGCACCTCCTCGAGGCGGCGGGCCATCTCGAACGGCAGGAGGCGATCGGATTCCCCATGGGCGATGAAGGTCGGGAGGCCCCGGCGATGGAGGGCGCGTTCCTGCCAGAGCGCCTCCGCCAGGAGGGTGCCGGCCAGAATGCCGACGGCCTGGACCCGGGGCTCGGCGTGGAGGGCCAGGTCGGTGGCGGCCATCGCACCCTGAGAGAAGCCGACCACGGCGATCGCGTCTTCCCGGACGTCGGGTCGCTCCCGAAGGATCCGGAGGGTGGTCATCAACTTCAGCCGGGCGTCGTCGAGGCCATCGGACACCTCGCCGGAAAGATCCCGGAGCCGTTTCGACGCGAGCACCCGTCGCCGTTCCTCGAGGTCGAGGGGCCACCAGGCACGCCCCCCCTGGGGCAGCGCGACCGGCGCCGCCAAGAGCAGAAAGCGCAGGGCGTCGGGCACCGGGAGCTGCTGGGCCACCCCGGCCAGGTCGTCGGGCTCGGCGCCATAGCCGTGGAGCAGGAGAACCAGCGGCCCATCGCCACCCCCCCGGCCGTCCGGCC
>DAPKRP010000865.1:0-6070 GCA_031800515.1 Polyangiaceae bacterium LLY-WYZ-14_1
TGGGCTTCGGGCCCGGGGAGCGGCGGGGCGCCCTCGACGACGCGGGGGCGCCGGTGGTCGGCGGGGTGGTGGTCGCCCGCCACGGGGCGAACCCGATGGCGGTCATCGACGCGGTCCGGGCGAAGATCGCCGAGCTCTCCCCGGGCCTGCCCCGGCGCCGCCTCGACGACGGCACCACGAGCCAGGTGACCATCGTTCCCTTCTACGACCGGTCGGCGCTCATCGACGCCACCCTGGGCACCCTGCGCAGCGCCCTCTGGCAGCAGATCCTGGTCACCGCTCTGGTCGTGCTGGTGCTCCTCGGCAGCTTCCGGAGCGCCGCCCTGGTGACCCTGGTCCCCCCCCTGGCCGTCCTCGGGAGCTTCGTCGCCATGAAGGTCACCGGCGTCGACGCGAACGTCATGGCCCTCGCGGGCATCGCCATCGCCATCGGGACGATGGTCGACGTCGGCATCGTCCTCGTCGACAACGTCGTCGCCGCCCTGGACGACGCCGCCCCGGACACCGATCGCTCCCGGACCGTGCGGGCGGCGCTGGCGGATGTGGCCCCGGCGGTGGTGACCTCCGTCCTGACCACGACGGTGAGCTTCCTGCCCGTCTTCGGGCTGGTCGGCTCGAGCGGCCGTCTCTTTCGACCCCTCGCCTTCACCAAGACCTATGCGATGGGGGCGGCGCTCCTGCTCGGGCTCCTGGTGATCCCGGCGCTGGCGGCGGTGGTCTTTCGACGCCACCGGCGGGCCGGCCGCCTCGACGGGCTGTCCGGGGCGCTGCCGCCCCGGGTGCGCCGGGTGCTTCCCCGGGTGGTTCTCGTCCTTGCCCTCGTCGGGATCGGCGTGAGCCTGGCCCGGGATTGGCGGCCCCTGGGCGGCGGCACCGCGCTCGCCCTTCAGGTCGTCTTCGTCGTGCTCCTGGTCGGCGGGGTGCTGGTCGTCTTCGCCGGCCTGCGCGCGGCCTACCCGGCGGTCCTCCGGTTCTGCCTAGACCGTCGCGGGTGGGCCCTCGGCACCGGGGCCGCGGTCGTCGCCCTCGGGGCCCTGGCCTGGCTCGGGCTCGACACCTTCTTCGGCTGGCTGCCGGAGGGGCTCCGTCGCACTCCGGTCTACGCCGCGGTGGAGGGGCTCTTCCCGGGCCTCGGCCGGGAGGACATGCCCCCCTTCGACGAGGGGAGCTTCCTGGTGATGCCGACCACGATGCCCCACGCCTCCCTCGGCCAGGCCCTCGACATGCTGGGCCAGATGGATGCGGCGATCGCCGCCGTCCCGGAGGTCGACCGGGTCGTCGGGAAGCTCGGCCGGGCGGACACGGCCCTCGACCCGGCGCCGGTCAGCATGTTCGAGACGGTGGTCACCTACCGGCCCGAGTACCGCACCGAGCCGGACGGCAGCCGGGTGCGTCAGTGGCGGGACCACATCGAGACCGCCGACGACATCTGGGAAGAGATCAGCCGCGCGGCGAGCCTTCCCGGGCTCACCGGTGCGCCGAAGCTCATGCCGATCAAGACCCGGCTCGTGATGCTCCAGAGCGGCATGCGGGCGCCGATGGGGGTGCGGGTTCGGGGCCCGGACCTCGAGACGATCCAGGCCTTCGCCCTGGATCTCGAAGAGCGGCTGCGGGCGGTGCCGGCCATCGATGCGGCGACGGTCCAAGCGGACCGGGTCCTCGGCAAGCCCTACCTCGAGGTGGTCATCGACCGCACCGCGATCGCGCGGCACGGCCTCGCCGTCGACGACGTCCAGCGCGCCCTCTCGGTGGCCCAGGGAGGGCGGCCCCTGACCCGGCTCCTCGACGGTCGGGAGCGCCATCCGGTGCGGGTGCGCTTCCCCCGGGAGGAGCGGGGGAGCGTCGACGCCCTGCGCCGGATGCCCATCGCCGCCCCGACCGGGGCCCAGGTCCCCCTGGGTCAGCTCGCCGAGCTCCGCTACGTGTCCGGCCCCCAGGCGATCAAGAGCGAAGACACCTTTCCGGTCACCTACGTGACCTTCGGCGTGCGGCGGGAAGACGGCGAGCCCGTCGCCTCGGAGGTCGACGTGGTCGACGAAGCCCGCCGGCGCATCGACGCCGCGGTGGCCGAGGGCGCCCTCGACGTCCCCGATGGGGTGAGCTTCACCTTCGCCGGCACCTACGAGCAGCTCGTCGAGACCGAGCGGCGGCTCCAGGTGCTCATCCCGATCGCCCTGGCTCTGGTGTTTCTGCTCCTCTACCTGCAGTTCCGCCGGGTCTCGACGACCCTCATCGTCTTCTCCGGGGTGGCCCTCTCCGTCGCCACCGGCCTGACCCTGGTCTGGCTCTACGGCCGTCCGGGCTTCCTCGACGTGACCGTGCTCGGTCGGAACCTGGGCGCCCTGTTCCAGGTGGGGAGCGTCGACCTCAGCGTCGCCGTCTGGGTCGGGGTGATCGCCCTGGTCGGCATAGCCACCGACAACGGGGTCGTGCTGTCGACGTTTCTCGATCAGCGTTTCGCCGCGGCGCCCTCCCGGACCGTGGCCGAGGTGCGGGCCCGCGCCTTCGAGGCGGGCATGCGTCGGCTCCGGCCCTGCCTGATGACCACCGGGACCACCGTCATCGCCCTGCTCCCGGTCATCGCGGCCCAGGGAAAGGGGTCCGACGTGATGATGCCGATGGCGCTGCCGGTGCTGGGCGGGATGGCGGGGGCGCTCCTGTCGTTGGTGCTCGTGCCGGTGCTCTACGCCTGGATCGAAGAGGCGCGTCTCCCGAGAGGCCAGCCCCCCGACCCTTGACGCGCGGCTCCCGTCCTCATCCCGCCATCGATGCTGGGCCGTGGCTCGCCGACGGAGGAACCACCCCACCCCGGCTGGAAAGGACCCGACCGATGCGCGATGCGACCAGGCCCCCGACGACGCTCCTCACCGCCGTTTTGCTGCCCCTTCTCTCCCTGGCCGGCTGCGGCGACGACGGGTCCCGACCTCGACTGACCTGCCCCGGGCCTCGGGCTCGGCCTTCGATCCGGCCCGCCCCCGGTCACTCGGCGCCGAACAGGGCGGGGTAGGCGTCGATGAGCACCCGGGCGGTGCCTTCGAGGTGGGTCGCCAGGGCGTCGGCGGCGCGGTCCGCGTCCCGGGCGACAGCGGCCTCGGCGATCGCCCGATGCTCCCCGGCGACGTCCCGGCGCGGGCCCCCGGGGCCCCGGGCCCGGGCCAGATTGCGGTAGCGCTCGGAAAGCGCGAAGAGCCGCTCCCGGAATTCGAGGAGATACGGCGACGGGCAGGCGGAGACCAGGACGTCGTGGAAGCGGCGATGCTCTTCCGCGTAACGCCGGAGGGCAGGCTCGCTGCCGTCGTGCTCCGTCGAGCGTTCGAGGACGTGGTGGCTCGCCAGCACCCGCCCCTCCCAGGCGAGGTCGCCCTGGGCGATGCTGTCCCGCAGCGCCCAGACCTCGATGCGGCGGCGGGTCTCGGTCAGGGTCAGCAGGTCCACCCGGGAGATCGGCGCCACCTGGAAGCCGCGGCGGTCGTGGATCCGCACCAGGCCTTCCGCGGCGAGCCGGGAGGCGGCCTCCCGAAGCGGACCCCGGCTCGAGGCGTAGCGCCGGGCCAGGGGCTCGAGCTTCAGCTTGCTGCCGGGGGCGACCGCCCCGCTCAGGATCTCCGACCGAAGGCGGGCGGTGAGGCGAGCGGTATCGGTCAGTCGCGGGTCCTCCGCCACGGGGGCGGACCATACCCGCCGTGGTCGAGGCTGTCCGCAGGAAAGTCGTCAGAGATATTTTTGTCGACAAAAGCTCCCTGGGGATCGAGTCTCCTGGCGCATGAGGCTCGCCTCCCTCACCACCGCGCTAGGCCCCCGCCTGGCCATCCAGGCGGACGACGGCACCTACCGGGACCTCACCCGGGTCGACCCGGGGCTGGGTCCCGATGTCTTCGCCCTGCTCCGGTCCGGGGACGACTGGGCCGAGCGGGCCCGGGCGGCGGCCCTCCGGGCGGCGCCCATCGAGGGCGCCCCGGTCTTTCGGCCCGCGGTGCCGGCGCCGGGGAAGATGCTGTGCCTGGGTCTCAACGACGCCGAGCACGCCGAGGAAGGCGGCTTCCCCATCCCCGAGCACCCGGAGGTGTTCGCCCGGGTGGCGAGCAGCCTGATCGGCCATCGCCAGCCGATGCTCCGGCCTCGGGAATCGGAGAAGCTCGACTACGAGGTCGAGCTCGCGGTGGTGCTCGGCCGGGGCGGGCGGCGCATCCCGGCGGAGCGCGCCCTGGACCACGTCGCCGGCTACACCGTGTTCAACGACGGCACCGTGCGCGACTACCAGAAGCGCACGAAGCAGTGGACCCTGGGAAAGAACTTCCAGGGGACCGGCGCCCTCGGCCCCGCCCTGGTCACCGCCGACGAGCTCCCCCGGGGGGCGGCGGGGCTCCGGATGACCACCGACGTCGGGGAGGAGCGGCTCCAGGACGGAAGCACCGGGGCGATGATCTTCGACGTCCCGCGCACCATCGCCATCCTCTCGGAGGCGGTGACCTTCGAGCCGGGGGACGTCATCGCCATGGGGACGACCGCCGGCGTGGGCCACGCCCGCCGGCCTCCCCGATGGCTCCGGCCCGGGGAGGAGGTTCGCGTCGAGGTCGAGGGGGTCGGCGTGCTGGTGAACCCCGTCGTCGCCGACGACGACACGCCGGCGAGCGCCGCCGGCGGCTCGACCGCGGACCGGGGGCGCTAGGGCGGTGGCTCGGGTCACCCTGACCTTCGACAACGGACCGCACCCGGAGGGGACGCCCCGGGTACTCGAGGTGCTCCAGCGTCGGGGGCTTCGGGGGACCTTTTTCGTCGTCGGGAAGGCGCTGGCCGCGCCCGGAGGGCTCGACCTGGCGCGTCGGGCTCGAGACGAGGGCCACCGCCTGGGCAACCACACCTTCCACCACGACGTCCCCCTGGGGCGGGACGACCGGCCGGGCGCCGTCGACCGGGAGCTCACCCGGACCCAGGCGCTCCTCGACCAGGTCTGGGAGGGACCGCTGCTCTTCCGCCCCTTTGGCGGGAAGGGGGCGATCGGCCCGCACCTCCTGTCGCCGGCCGCCGTCCGCTGGCTCGAAGCCCGGCGGGGGACCTGCGTCCTCTGGAACGTCGTGCCGGGGGACTTCCGGGACCCGACGGACTGGGTGAGCCTGGCCCTCGACCAGGTACCCCGTCACGAGCACGCCCTGGTCGTCCTCCACGACCTCTATCCGGAGGCGATGCGGGGCCTCGATGGATTCATCGGCCGCCTGCTCGACGACGGACACACCCTGGTCTCCGAGTTTCCCGCCTCCTGCCTCCCGATGGTCGATGGCCGCGCCGGCCCCGGCCTCGACGCCATCGTCGAGGACCCCGGCCAAGAGGCGCGCCCCCCGGAACCGAACGCCGCCGCCCCCGGCGGCCCCGACGATGAGGAGAAGCACCTGTGACCGACGCCGACCTGAAGCTCCTGTCCCCCTACGAGGGCCCACGCCTCCGGACCCCCCACCGCATCGCCATGGGTCTCCTTCGCCCGACTGTTC
Source organism: Polyangiaceae bacterium LLY-WYZ-14_1 (assembly GCA_031800515.1). Classification (GTDB taxonomy): domain Bacteria; phylum Myxococcota_A; class Polyangia; order Polyangiales; family DAPKRP01; genus DAPKRP01. The sequence goes on from DAPKRP010000865.1 coordinate 5,487, forward strand.
CTCGCCAACCCGGACCTCCCGGCCCGCTTCGCCGCCGGGGCAACCCTCAACGAGCCGGACCCGAGCACCTTCTACGGGGGCGGCGCCGAGGGCTACACGAGCTATCCGCCCCTCCCGGCGACGGCATGACCGCCGGCGGCCGGGAGCCGGGCGGGGAGGCCGCGTCGAGCGTACCCGGGGTGGCGCCGGAGGGGCCGCTGTTCCCCCGCCTCGACGCGCCGGACGGGCGGGTCGCCCTGGTCGTCGAGGGGCCCGGGGGCCGTGAGGTGGCCACCTATCGGGAGCTCGCCGTCCGGGCGGCGGCCCACGCCCGCTGGCTGGCGGCTCGGGGCCTTCGCGCCGGGGACCGGGTCGGTGTCTGGGCCCAGCCGGCGGTCGCGACGGCGGCGGCCCTCCTCGGGAACGCCCTCGCCGGGGTGACCAGCGTGCCCCTGAACCCGAAGCTCGGCCGGCGGGAGCTCGCCCACGTGCTCGGAGACGCCACGCCAGGCGCCGTGGTGGCGGCCCGTCCGGGCGAGGCCCCGGCCCTCCCCGGGGAGCCTGGGGCGCTGGGTACGGAGGCGGTCGCCCCGCCGACCCCCGGG
>DAPKRP010000866.1:0-4564 GCA_031800515.1 Polyangiaceae bacterium LLY-WYZ-14_1
AGACCTCCCCGGCCCCCCATGTTGACCCCCGTCGAGCTGTAGAGCGCCGCCCCATCCGCCTCCCGATAGGCGGCGACCATCCGTCGGAGGGTCTCCGCCGGGATCCCCGTCGGCTCGGCGACCCGCTCGGGGGTCCAGGGCTCGGCGAGGGCCGCTACCTCGTCGAGCCCGGTCATGTGGGCGTCGACCCGCTTCCGGTCGACGCCCCCCGTGTGCATCAGCTCCCGGAGGAAGGCCAGGTAGAAGAACACGTCCGTGTTCGGGCGGATGAAGACGTGCTCTCCCGCGACCTTGGCGGTCTCCGTCCGTCGAGGGTCGACGACGAAGATCCGCGCCCCTCGGGCTTCGATCTCCCGAAGCCGCTTGATCGGGTTCGAGACCTGCAGGAACGACCACTTCGAGATCGCCGGGTTCGCCCCGACGATGATCAGGCATTCCGTTCGCTCCAGGTCGGGGAAGGGCTGGGTGAAGGGAAACCCGTACACCTCCCGGGCGACGGCGAACTTGTTCGCGCAGTCCTGGCTCGCCGAGGAATACATCGAGGTGGAACCGACCCCGTCCATGAACCCCTGAGCGAAGACGGGATGGAGCGCCCCGAAGCCGGCGGCGGTGCCGACGTACATGGCGATGCTGTCCGGGTGACGTTCTCTCCGCAGGCGGGCGACGGTCTCTCCGATCTCCGCGAGGGCCTCGTCCCAGCTCACCCGCTCGTGGCCCGAGCCGTCCTTCTTCCGCCGGAGGGGGTAGCGCAGGCGGTCCGGGGAGTCATAGATCTTGTGCTGCTTGAGCCCCTTGACGCAGGAGTAGCCGTCGGTGGCGACGTGGTGTTTGTCCGGCCGGATCTGAACGACGCGGCCGTCTTCGACGTCGACCTCGAGCCCGCAGAGGGCCTCGCAAATCCGGCAGAAGGTATGGTGTGATTCGACCATCGCATCCTCGGGCGCCCCGGGGCGCCGGAGGGCGAGTCTGGGGCATCCCGGAGACCGGGAAAACCCCCGCCGAGCTTCCTTTCCCTCCCGCGGGGGCGCCCACCGTGCCCACCGTCGAGAAAGTCCATCCCATGCGCCCAACCCGCTCCCGAACGCACCGCGCCTGGACCGCCCGGCCCGGTCCTCGCCGGGATCCAGGACCGAGCCTCCGGGCCCAGTCGCTGGTCGGCTTGGTCCTGTTCGTGACCGCCTCCTGTGCCGGGGGCACCTGCGCCGGCGGCGCCGGGATGGATGGGGAAGCACGCCTCGGCCCGGTACCGGACGGCTTCCCGGCCGCGGCCCGCCTCGACGGCGCCGGTCAGCTCCGCCTGAGCCAGCGCGGCCTTCAGACCGTCGCCGACGAGGTGGACCTGCTCGCCGCCGCCGGCGTGGGCGAGGGCATGATGGGAGGGCCCGTCGACCTGCCGGTGCCGGAGACCCGGGGCCGGGAGGCGGGGATCGACTTCACCCTCTGCCGCAACGACGACTGTCGGGTTCGCCTCGAGGTCGCCGGGGTCGGCCTCGAAAGCACGCCCCCGGATGAGGTGGCGGTCCGCGTCGGGGTCACCTTGGACAGCCGGGACGCGGCGGGGGAACGGGCCGGCCTCCCGGTCCGCTTCCGGGGACTCTGCGTGCTCGGCGCCTGCGTGGTGAACACCCGCTGCACCGTCGACGTGGATACCCGTCGGGGCGATCGGGAAACGGTCGAGCTCGCCACGGGCCTCGCCCTGCCGGCCAGCACCGTCCCGCCCCGGGAAGGACTCCTCGCCGCAGCGCCGACTGCGACCGTGCTGCCCCCGGACCGCTCCCTCGAACGGCGGGACGTCGCGTTTCGGGATTGCTCCGGTATCTCCGGCGCCATCCTGGAGCTTTTCTCCGGACCCATCGAGGGCGCGATCATCGACGCCGTCGAGTCCGAGGTGCCCGCCCTGGTCGACGAGGCGGTGGCGGACCTGTTCTGCGCTCGCCCGGAGCCGGCCAGCGGGGTCTGCCCCGGCGCGACGACCCCGGTCCCGGCGGAGGACCTCGACGCCGCCGTATGCCGCGCCGACGACGATGCAGCGGCGGCCTGCCTCCCGCCGCTCCTCGGCATCGAGGGGCGAGGCGACCTCGGCGCGGCGTTCCTCGGCGACGCCCTCGGCGGCGCGCCGGCGACGCCGGGAGAGCTCCTCTTCGCCGTGGGCGGTCCCGCCGAGGCGTCCCGGGGCGGTCTGAACCTGCCCCTCGTCGGCGGCCTGCGCACCAGCGCGGACTTCACCTTCCCACCTGGCACCGAGCCGGCTCACCACCCCTGCGTCCCGGTCACCGAGCCTCCGCCCCTGCCGGAGGGGCCGCTCCCCGCACCCCCGGCCATCCTCGCTGACGTGCTTCCCGGCACCGACGTCCCCGTCGATCTGGCCTTCAGCCTGGCGGAGCCCTTCCTCGACCGTGCCCTCTGGAGCCTCTTCGACGGGGGGGCCCTCTGCCTGACGGTGGACCACCGGGTCGAGCCGAGCCTCACCACCGGGCTCCTCTCGCTCTTGCTGCCCTCCCTCGGGGAGCTCGCCTTCCCCGCGGAGGTGGCGCCGATCCAGCTGGCCCTCCGCCCCGGGGCGCCCCCCGAGCTCACCTTCTCCGAGGACCCGGAGGAACCGTTGCTCCAGCTCGGCCTCCCCGCCGTCGCCGTCGACCTCTACGTCTGGAGCGCCGAGCGCTATCTGCGCGCCCTGACCTACCGGGTCGACCTGACCCTCGCCCTCGACCTGGTGGTCGACGGGGAGAACACCTTGGTGCCGGAGCTCCAGAGGACGGAGGCCACCGGGGGCCAGGTGATCGATGCCCCCCTCCTCCGGGAGGACCCCGCGGTCATCGGCCGGATCTTCGACGAAGCGGTCGGCGCCCTCGCCGAAGGTCTCGGTTCGGCCTTTCCCCCCGTCGCCCTGCCGCCTCTGCCCGGCCTCTCCCTGTTCATTCCGGAAGGCGGGGAGCCCCGCGTGGTGATCGGCGACGACGGGGTGCGGCATCTGGCGGTCTTCGCGAACCTCCTGCCCCGGGAGGAGCTCGCGGCCTCGGGCGGGGCGGCCCTGGTGGACACGCAGGTCGTTCTCGAGGAGCTGCACCTCGACCCCGAGGGCATGACCCCGGAGGGCTTCGGCCGCGGCCCGGGCAATCGGGCGACGGTCCGGGTGGCGGCCCTCCCCGGTGGCCGACCCCCGGAGCCCAGAGACCGGGTCGAGCACGCGGTGCGTCTCGGGTGGGGACCCTGGAGCCGCTGGCAGGAGGATCCGGTCTTCGTGTTGGACGCGCCGCGGCTCCGCTTCGCCGGCCGCCATCGGGTCGAGGCCCGGGCCCGCCTCGCCGGCGCGCCTCGCACGGCGGATCGCACGCCGGCTGTCGTCGATCTACGGATCGAGCGGCCAGCTTCCCGGGACCAGGCCTCCCCGGTGCCTCCGTCGGCCGCCGGTGGCTGCGCCGCTAGTCCGGGCCGGAGTACTAGCGACGGGGGAGGTCGGGCTTCCGGTGGGTGGCCCCCGCTGCTCCTGGGCCTGGTGCTCCTGGCCTTCCGGACGCGGCGGGGCGAGGCGCCCGGCAACACGTCGAAGGGGAAAGGGCGCCGTCGGCGGCTCCCGATCGCCGTCCTAGCGGGGCTACTCGTCGGACCCGCCGCGGGCGGCTGCTCCTCTTCCTCGTCGTCGCCGCCCATGCCCACGGAGATGCCGGAACCCCCGGAGCCCTTGGACCCGGGCATCCTCGCCAGCCAGCTCGACGCGGCGGTCGCCCCGGGTGGGCAGGCGATCTGGCTGGTCGGCTACGCTCCCGGCGTCGTCGGGGGCCGCCGCTACGGGGACCTGGTCTTCGGCGTCCTCGACCCGGAGGCGCTCCGCGGGGACTTCCACGAGGTCACGCCCGACTGGGAGATCGTCGACGGCGTGCCCCCGGAGCCGCCCGTCGGGGACCCCCGGGGCTGGCGCGGCGGCGTCCAGGCCGCCGGAGACGACGTCGGTCGCTTCCCGCAGCTCGCCGTCGCCGCAGACGGCAGCGCGGTGGTCGCCTACCAGGATGCGACCCGCCCTGGCGTGCGTCTGGCCCGCGGCCGGCCCGGCGGGCCCTGGTCGGTCCACCGGGTCGACGACGACGGCGCTCTCTCCGTCGCCGCCGGGCCCCTCGACCTCGCCCTCACCACCGATGGGCGTCCCGTCGTCCTCTACCGCCGGGTCGACCCGAACCCGGACCGGCGGGGCTCCTTCATCGCCCGCCTGGTCCTGCGGGTGGCGAGGGAGGCGGCGCCCGACGCGCCGGAGGCCTGGGAGACCCGCCGCGTCGACGCCGCACCCGCGCCCTGCCGCCCCGCCTGGTGCGCGGATGGGGAGGTCTGCTTCGTCGACGATGGGCGCTGCGCCCCGCCGGCAGACGATTGCGCCGCCGCCTGCCCGGAGGGCTCCGCCTGCCGTGGGGGGAGCTGCCAGCCGGTGCGGGAACCCCCCTTCGTCGAGGCACGACCCGCGCTGCTCGGGTCGACCCTGGCCCTCGGGCTGGTCCCCGGAACGGACCCCGCCGATGCCGGGGAGGTGGCCGTCGTGCTCTACGAGCGGCCGACGGAGGGTCAGGTGCTGGTC
>DAPKRP010000867.1:0-4395 GCA_031800515.1 Polyangiaceae bacterium LLY-WYZ-14_1
GGGCGGACGGCCTCCGGAGGCACCCCTCGCCCCCCGGCGTCCCCGTCGAGCCCTCGGTCCCCATCCAGCCCGAGGTGCTCCGGGCCGATCGTCGTCCCCTCCGCCAGCACCCAGGCCCCGAGCAACAGGTGCTCGAGCTCCCGGACGTTTCCGGGAAAGGAATGGCTCCGGAGGCGCGCCAGGGCCTCGGGAGCGAGCCTTTTCCGGGGCCCGCCCTCGCGGGCGGCGATCGTCCGGAGCAGGTGGTCGCAGAGGAGCGGGAGGTCCTGACCCCGCTCGCAAAGAGGCGGCAGGGGGACCCGCACCACGTCGAGACGGTAGAAGAGGTCCTCCCGGAAGCGGCGCTCGGACACCAACCGCTGCAGCGGCTCGGCGGTCGCCACCAGCACCCGGACATCGACGGGCCGGTCCTCGTCGGCGCCGACGGGCCGGACCTTCGCCTCCGCCAGCACCCGCAGCAGGTCGACCTGCATCTTCGCCGGCATCTCCGCCGCCTCGTCGAGGAACAGGGTGCCCCCGGTGGCCCGCTCGAAGACCCCCTTCCGTGCTTTCTCGGCGCCGGTGAACGCCCCCCGCACGTGGCCGAAGAGCTCGCTTTCCAGGAGGGGCTCCGGGATCGCGCCGCAGTTGACCGGTACGAAGGGCCCGTCCCGCCGTGCGCTCGCCCGGTGGATCGCCCGGGCGACGAGCTCCTTCCCCGTCCCGCTCTCCCCCTCGATCACCACGGGCACGCCCACCTCGGCGACCCGGTCGATCAGGGCGAAGACCCGGCGCATGGCGGGGCTCCGTCCGATGAGGCCGTGTCTCCCCATCTCGCCGCCGAGCTCGGATCGCGTCCTCGAGAGCTCCTTCCGGGTCGATTCGAGGGCTTCCGTCCGAGCGTGGAGCACCCGGACCGTCTCCTCTTTGGCCGCTTCGACGGCGGCGAGGGCCGCCTCGAGCTCCCGGCGCCGCGCCTCGTCGGAGGCGGCGAGGCGCGCCCCTTCGACGGCGATGGCCGCCTGGTCGGCGAAGGCGGAAAGCAGGGCCAGCTCATCCGGCGCGAAGCGACCCCGAGCCCCGCGGTGCTCGAGGTACAGCACGCCGACGGGCCCTTCGGTCCCCCGGATCGGGATGGCGGCGACGGAGCGAAGGTGGAGCTGGTGCACCGAGCGAAACTCGCCGAATCGCGGATCCTGCCGGGCATCGATGGTGACGATGGGCTCCCCGTCGATCAGGACCGCCTCGGCGATGGTTCGGGAAAACTCGTGGGCCCCCGGCGACCCCCCCGCCTCGGCGGCGGAGGCGAGCTGCCCATCGGCGCCGACCAGCAGCACGAAGCCCCGCTCGGCACCGCCGAGCTCGACGGCGGCGTCGGTGATCCGAGGGAGAAGCCGCTCGAGACGCTGTTCTCCCGCCAGCCGCTTGAGGATGTCGAGGAGGCGGGCCACCCGGGGCCGGAGGCCACCGTCGCCGTCGGAGCGGGCCGTCCGCCCCTCCGGCGCCCCCGGGTCGCGCTGGGCGATGCCGGCGAAGCAGGGGTCGTCGAGAAAGGCCTGGCGGTCTTCGACGCCGAGGGCGAGGGCCGCCTGGTCCGCTTGGTCCCGCGCCTCCGCCCGCAGCGCTCGGGCCTCGTCGACCCGCCCCAGGCGATCCAAGAGGGATGCCGCCGTCGCCCCGGCGCCGATGCGCTCCCGCGGGCCCCGGCGCCCGTCCTGGGCGAGGGCGACCAGGGAGCCCACGGCCGCCCGGAGGAGCTCGTCCAGGGTATCCGCCTCCGGCGGTTCGGCTCCGGTGCTGGTCGCCATCCCGCTCGAGCATGGCGCACGATGGCACCGAACGGCACCCGCTATTCCGAGGCTGGCTCGTAGCCCTTGTCCCGAATGGCACGCCCCAGAGCGTCGATGTGGTCGAAGCCCCGGGTCTCGAGCTCCAGCCCGACCACCGTGTCCCCCAGGGACACCCGGGCCCCCACCCGGTCGTGGCGCACCTGGAGCACGTTGGCCCCCTGGTCGCTCAATACGCCGAGGAGCCCGGCGAGGGACCCGGGAACGTCTGGGATGCAGACCCGCACCCGCCAGAGACGGCCGGTCTTGAGCAGGCCCCGGTCGATGATGCGGGCGATGACGTTGACGTCGATGTTTCCCCCGCAGACGATCGCCGCCGTCTTCTTCCCCTCGACGGGCAGGCGACGCTGCAGCAGGGCGGCCAGGGGGGCCGCCCCCGCGCCTTCCGCCACCGTCTTCTCCCGTTCGAGCAACACCAGGATCGCCTCGGCGATCTCTTCTTCGTCGACGGCCACCAGGTCGTCGAGGTACCGGGCGACCTGGGCGTGGGTCTCCTTGCCGACGCGGCGCACCGCGATCCCGTCGGCGATGGTCTTCGCCGCCGGGACCTCGACGGGGCTCCCCGCATCCATCGCCGCCCGCATCGACGGGACCGACGCCGCTTCCACGCCGTAGACGCGGATCTTGGGGTTCGTCTCCTTCACCGCCGTGGCCACGCCGGCGGCGAGGCCACCCCCGCCCACCGCGACGACGATGGCTTCGAGGTAGGGATTCTGTTCGAGGAGCTCGAGGCCGATGGTGCCCTGCCCCGCCATGATCGCCGGATCCTCGAAGGGGTGGACGTAGGTGTACCCGTGCTCCTCCTGGAGCCGCGCCGCCTCCTGAGCGGCCTCGTCGTAGTTGTTTCCGTGGAGGACGACCTCGGCCCCGAAGCGCCGGGTGGCGCTGACCTTCATCAGCGGCGTCAGCGCCGGCATGACGATGACGGCTCGGATGTCGAGCTGGCGTGCGTGATAGGCCACGCCCTGGGCGTGGTTGCCGGCGCTCGCCGTCACCACCCCGTGCCGGCGTTCCTCTTCCGTCAGCAGGGAGAGCTTGTTGCAGGCGCCCCGCTCCTTGAAGGAACCGGTCATCTGCAGGTTTTCGAGCTTCAGGTAGAGCTGGCAGCCGAGCTCGACGCTGAGGGATCGGCTGAAGGCGCAGGGGCTGACGTAGACGGCGTCCCCGATCCGCCGGCGGGCCGCTTCGATGTCCGCGAAGGTCAACATCGCCGCTCGTCCTCGCACACGGGACGGACCCACGTCCACGGGAAACGAGGTGGACGGCGGGTCCCGGCCGGCTCCGCCGGCCCCCGGCCGCTCAGCCCGCGGCGGCCAGGGGACGGGTCGCCAGGGCGGCGCCGTCCCCCGGGGCGTCGAGGCCGAGGTAGATGGCCGCCTGCCGGAGGGAGGCGCCGACCTCCCCGGCGTCCGCCGTCCGGTCTCGGGGATCGAGGACCAGCGCCTGGTCGACGATGGAGCAGACCTCCGGCGGGAGGGACGGTTCCAGCCCCAGGAGGGGCGGCGCCGGACGGTCCGCGGCGTCGATGAGGACGGCGGGCCCTTCCCCGGAACGCACCCGCCGTCCCGACAGGCCTTCGAAGAGCAGAGCGCCCAGGGCGTAGACGTCCGCCCGCCGGTCCGGCAGCTCCCCCCGCACCTGCTCCGGCGCCATGTACCGAGGGGTGCCCCGCACCCCGTGTCGGCAGCCCTCCGGCAGCCAGCGGGACCAGGCGACCCCGAAGTCCAGCAGGTGCACGCGGCCCAGGGCGTCGATGCGAATGTTGTCCGGGGCGACGTCCCGGTGGACCAGGTCGAGGGACCGCCCGTCGGCGTCGACGAGCCCGTGGGCATGCTCGAGGGCGTCGGCGAGCTGCACCCCGAGCTCGACGGCCCCGCGAAGGCCGAGGGCTCCGCGGTTCGGCGCGGACGGCCCGGCGGACTGCCCCCGGGTGGCCAGAAGGGACGTGAGGTCACGCCCGGGCACCCAGCTCATCGCGAGATAGGGCCGCCCCGCGAACCACCCGGTCCCCTCGAGCCGCGGGATCGCCGGGTGGTCGAGGGCGTCGAGGAGCTGCGCCTCGTGCTCGAAGAGCCCCTGGGCTTCCCGGTGCCCGACGAGGTGGGGATGCAGCACCTTGAGGACGAGCTTTCGGCGGGTGCGCGTCGTCCCGCGGGCGGCGGGAAGGACGCCAAGGTCAGGGCGACCATCGGCGGAGGGGCCGCCGGTGCCAGGGTCGTGGCGGCTCCAGGGAAAACGCCCGGTCGACGTGGCCGTCGGGGACTCCGGGGGAGCGCCGCCCCGGACCGGCGTCGGCAGGCCGGCGCCCCGGGACGGCCCCGGAGGTGGGGGCTCGGAACCGACGGCGGCGTCGGCGGACGCATCGGCCCCGCCGTCATCCGGGTCCACGTCCCGAACGGCGAGGAAGGATTCCCCGAGCGCCCCGATGCCGAGACGCTCGAGCAGGCGGAAGGCCCCGATGGCAGCCCGTTCGCCGGACACATGGTTTCGCTAGCAGGTCTTTCGGGGCTGGGCCCGCCCCATCGTGAGAGGAATCGCGTATACTCCCGCGCCGGTGCGCCACCCCACC
>DAPKRP010000868.1:0-2038 GCA_031800515.1 Polyangiaceae bacterium LLY-WYZ-14_1
GTTCGAGGTCGGCACCTTCGTCAACCACGGCGAGGTCTTTCAGGGGGGGCTCTCCTCCCCGGGGGCGGGGGTCGTGACCGCCTTCACCCGGGTGCAGGGCCGCTGGTGCATGGTGATCGCCAACGACAACACGGTCGCGAGCGGCTCCTGGTGGCCGCGGACGCCGGAAAAGATCCAGCGCGCCCAGACCATGGCGCTGCGCCTTCGCCTGCCGACGATCTACCTGGTCGACTCGAGCGGTCTGTTTCTACCGGAGCAGTCCCGGAGTTTTTCCGGGGCCACCGGCGCGGGACACATCTTCAAGAAGAACAGCCTCTTGTCCGCCCACGGGGTTCCCCAGATCGCCGGCGTCTTCGGCGATTGCATCGCCGGTGGCGGCTACATGCCGATCATCAGCGACCGGGTCTACATGACCGAGCAGGCCTACATGGTCATCGCCGGCGCCGCTCTGATCAAAGGAGCCAAAAGCCAGAAGCTGACCAGCTTGGACATCGGGGGCCCGGAGGTCCACGTCCACCAGAGCGGGTGCGCCGACGTCCGGGTGCCCGACGACGAGACCCTGCTCGAGCGCATCCGCGGGGACGTCGCCCGACTCCCGAGCTCCGGAGCCGACTTCTACCGGGGGGACGCCCAGGGGCTCGAGCCGACCTTCCCCCCCCGGGAGCTCGCCGGGCTCATCCCCGTCGACCATCGACAGGAGTACGAGGCGGAAGAGGTGTTGGCCCGGCTCTGCGACGAGAGTCTGTTCTGGGAGGTGATGCCCGAGGTCGGCGAGGAGATGATCGTCGGCGTGGGCCGGGTCGGCGGGCTCTACGCGGGCTTCGTCATGAATCGTCAGGGCCTCGTCGGAGACCCGGAGCACCCCGGGCAGCAGCGCCCCGCCGCCACCCTCTATCGAGGGGGCATCGCCAAGGTCAGCGCCTTCAGCCGCGCCTGTAACGCCGACGGGATCCCGCTGGTCTGGATGCAGGACATCTCCGGCTTCGACATCGGCGCCGAGGCGGAGCGTCATGGGCTCCTCGCCTACGGCTCGAACCTCATCTACACGAACAGCACGAACGACGTGCCGATGTTCACCGTTCTCCTGCGGAAGGCCTCCGGCGCGGGCTACTACGCGATGGCCGGGCTGCCCTACGACCCGGTGGTCCAGCTGTCGACATCCCTCTCCCGGCTGTCCGTGATGGAAGGCCGAACCCTGGCGATCGCCACCTACAACACGAAGCTCGACGACGACTTCCGCATCGCCGTCGACGACGAGGAAGAGCGAAGGAAGATCGAGACCGGGATGCGGGAGGTGGAAGCCCGCATCGAGCAGGACATGGACCCCTTCCGGGCGGCGTCGGCGATGAACACGGACGAGATCGTCCAGCTCGGAGAGCTGCGTGCCTGGCTCGAGACGCTGGTGGAAGCGGCCTACCAGGCGCCGGGCTTTCGCCGGATGAAAAACCCCCGGATCTGGAGCCTCCACGACCTGGGCGAGCTGACCTCGGGGGTGCGCTGATGGGCGCCGCCGGTTCCGAAGGCCCGGGGGGTGCGGGGGCCAGGAAGGCCCCGCCGCGAGATCCGTCGCCGGGCTCGTCGGTGCGGCTCGTCGACCCGCCGCCTCCGGGCCCGCCCCGGGATGGGCGCCTCCGCCAGTCGGTGCTGGTCGCCCGGGCCGAGCCCCTGGACGAGACGGGTCGCGTCGCCCTTCGGTCGCCGCGGGTCGGCTGGCTTCGTGAGGCACCCCTTCCCGGCGACCTGATCGACCCGGGCGCCCCCGTCGGGCGCCTCGAAGTGCTCGGGACGTTGCATCGACTGGTCGCCCCCGCTGGCGCTCGGGGCCTCGTGGTCGCGCTCGACGGTGACGACGACGCCGCTGCCGGCGGTCGGGCGCGTCGCCCGGTCTCCTGGGACCAGCCGTTTCTCCTTCTCGACCCCGGCGCCGCCGGGCAGGTCGCCGAGCGGGCGGCCGAACAGGCGGCCGGAGGGACGGGGGCTACCGGCGGTCTCGTCTTCCGGTCCCCGTCGAGCGGGCGCTTCTACGCCCGACCCTCCC
>DAPKRP010000869.1:0-4112 GCA_031800515.1 Polyangiaceae bacterium LLY-WYZ-14_1
AGGCGGGTCGGTAGAAGGTCTCCCGGAGGACCTCCCGCACCTCGTCGGGCTCGAAGAGGGAGCGCATCCCCGTCGTCTGTTCGTCCGGCTCGGCCTTCATCTCGCTGCTCCTCGCATCCTCGGCTTGGGAAGGCGGCGGCCGCGACGGCTCATTCCGCCGGTACCGCGGCGACGGGCCGGGGCACCGAGCTCCCGTCGTGGCCTTCGTCGACGCCGTCGACATCCACGTCGATCTCGACGTCGATGTCGACCTCGGTCTCCGGGGACCGTGGGGGCGTCCCGGTGGCGGCGCGCGCCTCGACGGCCCGCCCCGCCCAGAGGGCCTCCACCCGGCGGACGAGGGCGAGGTAGTCCGCCGCCCCTCGGCTTTCCGGCGCTAGCTCGAAGATCGTCTGTTTCACCGTGGGCGCCTCCCGGAGCTTCGTGTTGATCCGGATCGGGGGCAGGCATCGTTCCCCGAAGTGGCCCGTCAGCACCTCGACCGCCTCCCGACCGGAGCGATTCCGAACGTCGTAGAAGGTCGGCAGCACGCCGAGCAGCTCCACGTCGTGGCGCAGGAGCTCCCGCACCTGGCGCACCGTCCGGAGCACCTGCTTGACGCCCACGAGGGACAGGTAGTCGCAGCTCACCGGCACGATCACCCCCTCGGCGTAGACCAGGGCGTTCTGATTCATCAGGGAGAGCGCCGGGGCGCAGTCCAGCACCACCACGTCGTAGCCGCTGGCGCCCTCGGCGAGCCGTTCCCGGAGCACCCGATGACGGTTCGGCTGACCCGCCAGGTGGAGCTCGGCGGCGGCGAGGAGCTCGTTCGCGCAGAGCACGTCCAGGTTGGGCCGGACGGTCACCGCCGCCTCGGCGACGGAGCAGCGATGGACCAGGACGTGATAGAGGGTTTTTTCCCCGCGGATGCCGAGGGAAGCGCCGACGTTCCCCTGCCCGTCGGCGTCGACCAGGAGCACCCGAGCTCCCCCCTCCGCGAGGCCGGCGGCCAGGTTGACGGCGGTGGTCGTCTTGCCGGTGCCCCCCTTGTGGTTGAAGACGGCGATGCGCCGGACGCATCGCGAGGGCGCCGGGGACTTGGCCACCGCCGGGGAGGCGGGGTCGGCGGAGCCGAGGGGCGTCGGCGCCCGCAGCCCCCCGAGGCCCGCGTTCCGGCAGGGCGTGGAGCAGAAGTAGACCGGGGCGCGGTCGCCATCCGCCACCTGGAACGGGAACTCCAGGGCGAAGCGCCGGCCGCAGACGGAGCAGTCCTGGTGCGCCCGGTCTTCGAGCCAGCGGCCCAGGCAGCCGTGGCTGCAGAAACGGACGAAGCCCTGGGCGTCGTCCTCCTTCACCTGGTAGCGGAAGCGGACCTCGAAGTCGGTGCTGCACACGGTGCAGCGGGCGACGGTGGCGTCCATGGTCGGGCTCCTGGGCGGCTCACGAAGTGGTTATCGAACCACCCGGGCCCTATCCGAGGAGACCGACCAGGGTCAAAAAATCAGTCACCCGCCGGCGACGCCGGTGGCTCTGCTAGGGGGCGACGACGCGGTGGATGACCACCGGGCCGTCCGGGTGGTCGACGACGACGGTCGTCTCCGTGCTGTCGAAGACGAAGGTCCCGATGCGGCCGACGTAGGGGCTCGGCACGCCGAGGGCGACGGCGTCCCCCGGCGCGGCGATGGTCACGTCGTCTCCGGAGACGTCGCTGCGGCTCGCGGCATCGAAGAGGCCGGCGGCGTCCAGGATCTGCCAGGTGCCATCGTGGCTCCCGCCGGACTCGAAGGAGACGATGACCCCCCCGCGTCGGACGAAGGCGTCGAGGGCGGTGGCCCAGGCGGTGCCCAGGGCGACCAGGGCGGCGTCCGTCGCGCCCCGCTGGGGATAGATCACGAAGGCGTCGGCGTCGGCGAGCTCCGCGGTGACCGTCGCCGACGAGCTCGCCACCACCCGGTCCCAGGCGCGCCCCGTCGACGCCGCGAAGTCGTCGAAGGCCTCGTCGATCCGGCGGACGCTCGCCGCCGTCGCCTCCCCCTCCCAGACCAGCACGTCGATGGTGGAGCCCCGGGCGATGAACAAGCTGTTGCCGGCGATCTGCTCGATCGCCGAGACCGGAGAGGTCTGGAAGTCGTGGCCGATGACGACCACGTGGCCCGCGGCGGAGGTGCAGGTTCCCCCGGTGCAGATGCCGGACCCGCAGACCCGGCCGCAGCTCCCGCAGTTCAGCGGGTCGTCGTCGTAGTCGACGCAGAGGCCGCGGCAGAGGGCAAAGGGCGGATCGCAGGCGTCTTCGCACATCCCGTCGACGCAGAAGGCGTCGACGGCGCAGACGATCCCGCAGCCGCCGCAGTGGTCCGGGTCGCGGTCCGGCAGGACGCAGACCCCGTCGCATTCGAGCTCGCCGACGTTGCAGGGGGGCAGCACGCCCCCGTCCGGGTCTCCCCCGTCGGGCAGACCGCCATCCGGCAGCGCGCCGTCGGGCAGACCGCCGTCGGGAAGGGCGCCATCCGGGAGGTCCCCGCCATCCCCTCCATCCGGGCGCCCGCCCCCGTCTCCGCCATCGGGGACCGCCCCATCCGGCGGGATGCCGGCGTCCCCCCCATCGATGGCCGCATCGGGCCCAGCGTCCTCCGGGGGGTCCACCGCCACGCAGGCGCCGTTCTCGACGACGAAGCCCTCGGCGCAGGCGCCGCCGACGATGGCATCGAGGCAGCCGCTCCCGCCGAGCAGCACCAGGAGCACCGAGCACGCCGGGAACGGGGACCGTCGGAGCTGGCTCACGGGCTCGCTTCTCCTTCCCGGGGCGCCGAGGTCTCCGCCGGCGGAGCGTCGGCCCCGGGCTGGTCCGAATGGCGGGCCAGGACGACGAACTCGACGCGTCGGTTCCGCTGGTGGGCTTCCTCCGAGTCCCGGAGGTCCCGGGGGCGAGACGAGCCGAAGCCGACCGCCGAGACCAGCTCCCGGGGCAGCCCGGCTTCGACCAGGGCGTCCATGACGTTCCGGGCCCGCTGCTCGCTGATCCGCTGGTTGAACTCCTCCCGCCCGCGGACGTCGGCGTGTCCTTCGATGCGGATCTCCGCCCAGTCCGGATGCTGCCGGTAGAGCTCGACGATGGCCCGGAGGACCGGCCGAGCCTGCCAGCGGAGCCGGGCGCGCTCGAAGTCGAAGAGCACCTTTTCCTCGAGGACGATGCGGTCGTCGACCATCTGGATCAGACCCTCGTCCGGGCAGCCGTCCTGGTCGTCCACGCCGTTGACCACCTCGGGCTCGTCCGGACATCGGTCGTCCGGGTCCAGCACCCCGTCCCGGTCGTTGTCCGGGTCGGGGCAACCGTCCGCGTCCTCGGAGCCGTCGACGTCTTCCGGCTCGTCCGGGCAGCCGTCGTCCCCGTCGGGGATGCCGTCCCCATCGTTGTCCGGGTCGGGGCAACCGTCCCCATCCTCGAAGCCGTCGAGGTCTTCGGGCACCGTGGGACAGGCGTCGTCTTCGTCGAGGATCCCGTCCAGGTCCTGATCCTGGGGCGTGCTGTCCGGGCTCGGCGGCGGGGGCGGCTCGGGACGCGGCCGGGCGTCGAAGAGGACGAGCTCGACCCCGGCGAGGAGCAGGTGGGCGTCCCGGTCGTCCAGGGCCTGGGGGTCGTCCGGCTGGTGGAGGTAGAGGTAGCGAACGGTGGGGGCGATGGAGACGGCGCCGACGGAGATGCCGTAGCCGATCCCACCCTCGGCGCCGGCGCGGAGGAGCTCGCCGGTGTAGCCGCCGCCGCCGCCGAGGTCGACGAAGAGCCCCGAACCCCGGGCGGGCCCCTCGCCGGGGATGGGGCGAAGCCGGACGCCCGCGGTCAGCAGCCCCACGCCGCCGAGCCCGGGGTCGGCCCGGCCGGGCCCCGCCGGCGGATCCCCGTCGAAGAGCAGCACCCCCCGGAGACGGGCCCCGACCAGCAGCCAGGGCGCTAGGCCCCGGTGAAGCGCGACCGCGCCGGAGACCCCCGGGCCGAAGGTGGAGGCGGCGGGCTCCCCGAGGGGGAGGACCCCCTGGCCCTCCAGGCTCAGGAGCCAGGGCTCCGCCCGCGCCGGGGAGGCGACCCCATCGCGGCGGCGGCGGCGACCGCCGTGCCGACCACGAGCCAGCGCACC
>DAPKRP010000870.1:0-8299 GCA_031800515.1 Polyangiaceae bacterium LLY-WYZ-14_1
CCGGGATGATCTTCCTGGCCTACCTGTCCCTCCGGGGCTTCGGCCAGGCGGGGGAGGCGGAGCGTCGCTTCTCCGCCGCCCTGGCCGTGGTCGGTCTGTGCCTGGTGCCGATCATCCATTTCAGCGTGCAGCGGTGGCGCGGGCAGCACCCGACGGTGATCTCCCGGGGAGGAGGCGGCCTCCACCCCGACATGGTGCCGGCCCTCATCCTGAGCTTCGTAGCGTTCACCTTCCTGGTCGCGCTCCTCATCTACGCGCGCACCCGGGTCGAGCTCGAGCGGCGACGGCTCGAAGCCCTGGAGCTCGACACGGCGGAGCTCGGGCTGCTCGACGCGGAATGAGCCGCCGGCCACCATGGGCGGTGAGATGACGGACGCACACCGCCGGCCGCCCGTTGAAAGGGTGGCCCCCACCCTTCGAGACGCCCCCTCGTGCCCCCGGCGAACCTCACGGGTCGCCCCGGCGGCCCTTTGCCTCGCGGCCTTCCTCGGGCTCGCCGGCACGGTCTCCTCGGGCCGTGCCCAGGAAGAAGGTTCCCCCGTCGGGGCGACGACCGGAGAAGAGCCCGAGGATGCGGCGAGCTCCCGGGCCGCCGCCTTCCGCGCCGTCGAGGGCAAAGCCCAGGAAAACGTCCCCGGGGGGCCCTTGCTGCTCTCCGCCTACGCCGTCGCCTGGCTCCTCGTGTTCGGCTATCTGCTGCGGCTCGCCCGGCTCCAGCGCCAGAACGCCGCCGACCTCGACCGGCTGATGCGGGCGGTGGGACAGGCCCGGGGCGGCGGTGAGGCCGCGTCCGGAGAAGGTGGTCGCTAGGGTGCCGACCGCCGACCACGTGCTGTACATCCCCGCGATGTTGTTGATCGGCTTCGCCTTGGGATTTCGCTTCGGGGCCAAGGCGGCCCGGGACGAGCTCGAACGCCGGGAGCGCGAGCGCAGGAGGTAGACCGTGGATTTCGCCCTCGACGACGAGCAGCAGGCGCTGGTCGAGAACACCCGACGCTTCGTCAAAGAGAAGATCATCCCCGTCGCGGCGCAGCACGACGAGGCGGAGACCTTTCCGAAGGAGGTCTTCGATGAAGCCTGGGAGCTCGGCCTGGTCGCGCCGAACATCCCCGACGCCTACGGGGGCGCCGGCCTGGGCGAGGTGGAGCACGTGCTGCTCACCGAGGAGCTGGCCTACGGGTGCACGGGCATCCAGACGGCGATGACCGCCAACGCCCTGGCGGCGACGCCGCTGCTGGTGGCCGGGAACGAGGATCAAAAGAAGAAGTACCTCGGCTCCCTCACCGAAAAGCCCATCTTCGCCGCCTACGCGATCACCGAGCCCGCGGCGGGGAGCGACGCGGCGGCCCTTCAGACCCGAGCCGTCGAAGACGGGGACGCCTGGGTGCTCAACGGCCAGAAGGTCTACATCACCAACGGATCCTGGGCCGACTGGTACATCGTCTTCGCCACCGTCGACCCGGAGCTCCGGCACAAAGGGATCATGGCCTTCGTCGTCGACCGGGACACCCAGGGGCTCAGCGTTGGCAAGAAGGAAAAGAAGCTCGGCCAGCGCGCGAGCGATACGGCGACCCTTCTCTTCGAGGACGTCCGGGTCCCCAAGGCGAACGTCCTCGCCGCCGCCGGCCAGGGCTTCAAGCTGGCCATGGAGACCTTCGACCGCACCCGGCCGGACATCGCCGCCGGCGCCTGCGGGCTGATGCGCCGGGCCCTCGACGAATGTCTGGCCTTCGCCCAGGAACGGGAGACCTTCGGGAGCCCCATCTCCCAGCATCAGATGGTCCAGCAGATGCTCGCCGAGATGGCGATCCGCTACGAGGCGACCCGCCTCATGATGCTGAAGAGCGCCTGGATGATCGACCAGGGGAGCCGGAACTCGATCGTCGCCAGCTATTCGAAGGCCTTCGGGGCGGACGCCGCCATGCAGACGGCGACGGACGCGGTGCAGATTTTTGGGGGCGCTGGCTACATGCGCGACTATCCGGTGGAGAAGCTGATGCGGGATGCGAAGATTCTCCAAATCTACGAGGGCACCTCGCAGATCCAGCGGATCGTCATCGCCCGGAACCTCCTGGCCGGCCGCCGGGGCTGAGCCGCCGGCCGTCCGTCGCGGGCAGGCCCCGGGCCTGGCCAAATCGGGCGTGCGCCGCGGGGTGCTCGCCGTCGCCCTCGTCGGCCTCTGGGGCCCGAGCTGTGGGCGGGCGCCGAACGCCGACGAGGCGGCGCGCCCGGAACCCGCCCCCCGAACCACCCCCGCTGCAGCGGGGGCCTACGGGGGCCGGTCCCCGAAGGGGCAGGCGACGCCGGGGGCACCTCCGACGGACGGCGGGGCGGTTGGCCTCGAAGAGGCGATGGGGCCGGGCGGTACCGTCGGCGGCGGTGTCCCCGCCGGTGAGGCCCTCGGGGGCGACGCTCTCGGAGGCCAGGCGCCCGACGGTCTCGACGAAGACCTCGTCTTTCCCGGCGTCGGTCGGAGCCACCGCGTCCTCTCCCAGTCCCTCCGGGACGCCGCCCCGACCCGGTTCAAGCCCGTCGGAACGAGCAGCCTCGTCTACCAGATGCGGCTCGCCGGAACGGTCGACGCCGCCTTCCGACCCCGCTCCCGACGGCACCCGCGGGGCCATCTCGCCGAGGTGGCCGCCTACCGAGTCGCCCGGGCCCTCGGCATGGAGAACGTGCCTCCCGCGGTGCTGCGGCGGGTCAGCCGGCAGGAGCTGCGGACGCACCTTCACCCGGATTTCCGCGACGCCTGGGACTCCCTGGAGGCCGAGACCCTCTGGGACCCGGACGGCACCGTGCTCGGTGCGGCGGTGTTCTGGATCCCGGAGATGAGCGAGCTCGGGGTCGATGCGGAGCCCGGCCTCGCCGCCTGGACGCGGGTGCTCCAGCAGGCGGGGGACGGGATTCCACCGGGAGAGGACGCCCTCCACCGGGACCTCGCCCGGATGGTCGCCTTCGACTATCTCATCGGGAACGCGGACCGCTTCAGCGGCAGCAACGCCCAGGGGCTGGTCGGCCCCCCGCGCCGGGTCTTCGTCCGGGATCACAACCTCGCCTTCCCGGGCAGCCTGCGCCCGGAACGCCACCAGCGGATCCGAGGCGCCCTGCTACGCACGGAAAAGGCATCTCGGCGCTTTCTCGAAGGGCTGCTCGAGCTCGACGGACCTCGGCTCCGGGGGATCCTGGAGGTCCCAGCGGGCGAGGTCGGCGCCGCCGGCTCCGGGCTCCTCCTCGACGAGGCGCAGCTCGACGGGGTGGCAGACCGCCGGGAGGCACTCCTGTCCTTCTTCGGGGCCCTGGTCGACCGCCATGGGGCCGCAGCGGCGCTCCCCTTTCCCTGACCCCAACCGGGTCGACGGGAAGGCTCTATGGCCGGGCAAAGCGCGGTGCCGCCGCCGACCGCCCCCGGCTCGTTCGCGACGGGTTCGGGGTCCCGGCGCCCTGCCGTTTGCGCTTCGGGTGTGGGCGACCGTGAGGATATGAGCGCCAACCCCTCCACCACCCCCTCGGACGAGCTCGCTGCCCTGGTCAAGTTGGTCGTTCACGACCTTCGGAATCCGGCGGCGACCGTCGCTGCCAACGTCGCCTACGTGAAAGACGTCGGGCCCGGGGGCGCCGACGACGTCGACGAGGCCCTCGAAGACGTCGAAGCGGCCCTCGGGCAGCTGATGGTCGGGCTCGAGCAGCTCGCCTGGATGGGCCAGTGGCTGGGGGGCCAGCCCCCCCTGGAGCCCGGAGAAGGGGACGTCGCCCTCGCCCTCGAGGGCTTCCGCGGGTCCCGGGGGGCCTTCCACATCGAGGTCGACGTCGCCGAGCGCCCCCTTCCCGCCCGCGGCGGGAACGTGCTCCCGAAAATCCTCGAGGTGCTGTTCCTCAATGCGAGCCAGCATGCTCGCCGGGGCACCATCCACGTCGGCGCCCGAAGGCTCGGGGGCGAGGTGCTGGTGGAGGTGCGGGACGAGGGCCCGGCCATCGACCCGGAAGACCGGGCGCAGGCCTTCACCCTCGCCGGACAGCAGGTGCTCAAGACCAAGGCGAACGGCCGTTATGGGCGGGTCGCCGCCCTCTTCGCCCTTCGGGTCGCCATCGAGGGGCTCGGCGGCCGCATCGAAGCGGACGGGGATGACGGCCACGCCCTCTTTCGCATCGCCCTCCCCGCCGTCTGAGAGGGCTCGGACCCGAAGGGTCAGCCCAGTAGGCGAAAGCTCCGGACTCGAACCGCGTCGCCGACCATGCCCACGGTGACCTCGGCGGTGCTCCGGTCGCCCTGGACCTCGGCCCGGGCGCCGTGCTGGCGCAGGCCCTCTGGAGCGTCGACGAGCTCGACCATGGTTCCGTCATCCAGCTGGATCGCCCAGAGCCCGCCTTCCAGGCCCAGGCGTCGGATGGTGCCGACGAGTTGGCTTGACATCGTGGAGTCCCTGCCGCTCGATAGCACCCGATGCGGGACGAGGCGACGCTCGCGGAAGAGCTCCGCGGGATGGGATGGGCGCCCGAGCCTCACGGCCCGGGGACCGTCCGCTGCACGCATGACAGCGCGGAAGGCCCGATCCAGGTCTACGTCCGCTTCGACAAGAACTGGGTTGTCGCGAGCGTCGTCCCCTTCCTGGCCACCCGGGGGCAGAACTCCTTCGAGCTCTCCCGTTGGCTGCTTCGCCAGAACCGGGACATGACCCAGGCGAAGTTCGCCTACGACGAAGACGGGGACGTGACCCTGACCGTCGAGCTCCCGACGGAATCCCTCGACGCTCCGGAGCTCCGAGCCGCCTTGTCCGGGCTGCTGGCCTACACGACCCGGCACCGGCGCATCCTTCGGGAAGCCGCCCGCACCGCTGGTCCCAGCTGAGCTGACCGGGGCGTCCCTCGTCGGGAACCCGACGCGGGACGGAACGACGACGCCCGCGCCGGAGGTCGGCGCGGGCGTCGGTCAGGTGTGGGTCGGGTCGGCGCGTGCCGCCCGCCCGAGTCAGCCCCTACTCGACCTCGAAGAACCGGCCGTCGTCGAACATGTAGATGACGTCCGAGGTTCTATCGTAGGTGAAGGCGTGGTCGTTCGGGGAACGGGCCACCGCCTCTCCGAGGTAGATCGGGTTGGCGCTGTCCGGCTCTTCGACGACGTGGATCCCCGTCGGATCGTCCACGGTGAAGTAGAGGAACCGGGGGTTCGTCAGGTCGTCGAGCGCCATGTAGGTCGGCGTGTTCCCGCTGGTGAAGGTCACCGTCGAGGACAGCGCCACCGGCTCCGCGTCGATGTCGCCCTTGGGCAGGCGGTAGACGCCGGATCGGGCCCCCGCCGTGTCGAAGGCCGCCAGGTAGATGAACTGGTCGTCCACCGCGATCCCGGTCGTCTGGTAGAGCCGGTCCGTTTCCCCGACTCGGGTGATCGGTCCCGCCGAGGCCGCCGTCCGTCGGAACACCGTCGTGGACGCCGCGTCGCTGGCCGATTCCTTTCGCGTGACGAAGAACAGATCCGTCCCGTCGGAGGCCATGCCCCGCACCTGGCGATTCGGGTAGGGGTCATCCCCAGGCATGGGCCCCGTCGATCCGGTGTCCCACTGAGTGCTGGCGAAGGTGGTCCCGTCGAAGAGCCGGTAGAGCCGGTCTTCCGTAGCGCTAGAGCGGTCGTCCAGGCTGAAGAGGGAGCCGCCTACGACGACCCCGCCGCGTCCCATCACGCCGAGCTCGATCCCGTCCTCATCGTCGAGGACGGTGGCGGTCACGTCGCCGGTCTTCGCGAAGCGCAGGATCCGGGGCCCGGTCTCCGTGATCCCGGCGACCTCGAAGAAACCGAGGAACAAGTCGTCCGCATCCTGGGTCAGGAACCACTGCAGGGTCACCGTCGTATCCGTGGGGATGGTGACCTCGAGGTCGGTCTCCGTGTCCCCGGCGATGCCGTTGTAGACGGTGTCCCGAACGGTGAAGCTGCCCACCGGGGTGTCGACGGGGAGGCCGATGCAGATGGTCTCGCCGGGCTCGAGGAGGCGGCCGATGGCGGCGTTCCGGCTCGACGGCTCGCAGAGGAACTGGGTGCCGTCGTCCCCGTCCGCCAGGACCATCCGGCTGTCGCCGTTCGGCTCGAAGGTGACCGCACCGTCGACCGCCGTGTAGGTCCACCATTCCACGGCGACCCCCGGGTCGAAGCAGGTCGGCGTGTCGATGATGACGCTGGCGTCCCGGGCCATCGTGACGTCGCCGGTACCCGTGATGGGCCGGGCGTTCGCGCAGCCTTCGCCGAGCTGGAGCGGGGTCTCTTCGATCTCGACCTCCAACTCGGGGAACGGACGGTCCCGGGGGTCCCGGCCGCCGCCCCCGCCGATGCGGTTCGAGTCGGTGGCGATCCAGAGATAGTAGGTACCCGCCGGCAGGAAGCTGCCGCCCTGGAAGCTCAGGTTGGTGCCCCGGCTGCAGAAGGGTGAGGCGGTGCCCATCGTCGGGTCGCAGGCGTCGACCAGGTTCGCCCGGATCCCCACCCGATCATCTTCGTCGACCCCGGGCTGGGTGATCGACACGTCGAGGAAGCTGGCGTCGGAGGTCTTTTCGAACGCGATGACCGCGTCGGGTCCGTGGTTCGTGTCCTCCGGAAGGGGGAGCCCGCAGGTGAAGGTCCCCACGTTGGTCCGCCGGTAGTCGGCGGCGTGGACCACGCTGGTGTCGATGTTCCAGATGGCGCCCCGGCCGCCCCCCGGCGGGGTGTAGCCGGCGCTCGAGGTGTCGAGGGGGTTCAGACACGATTCCCCGTCGCGAACCAAGTCGAGCTCCTGCACCCGGAGGTCCCCTTCGTCCAGGGTCGCGTCGTTCGAGCTCGCCACCCAGATGTAGTAGGTGCCGGCGGGCACGTCCCGCACCACATCCCAGCGGCTCCGGTTGAAGAAACACCCGATGTCCTGGTTGCCCTCCGCCGTGGGGTCGCAGACGTCGGCGAAGATCTGGATGTTCATCACGTCCGTACTGCTGTCCCCCAGGACCTGGGCGAACAGGTAGCGTCCGTTGACCGGGTCTTCGGCGACGGAGGGGGACGTCTTCTCGTAGCGGAAGACCAGGTCCGGGCTGGCGTCTTCGTCACAGATGACCGTGCCGCCGTCCTGGGTGACCGCCTGCTCCGCGTCGAAGCTCCAGCGGACGCCGTCGGTGATCGGGGACCCGTCTTCCACCCGGAGCGCCTGGGTGCAGGTGTCGCCGGACGGGGTCCGGGTGCGGAAGTCGAAGCTCGTGTCGCCGCCGAGGGAACCGGTGTCGATGGTGTTCCCGCCACCGTCTTCGAAGTTCGACAGGTCGAAGCTGTAGGCCTGGGTCGGTGTCGGGACCAGGCCCTCGGCGGTCGTCAGGTCGATGGTCAGGGTGACCCCGACCTCGTCCCATTCGTAGCCGGCGCCGTCTTCGAAGGAATAGGTCTCGGTGCCGTCGACGGTCAGGTTCAGGGTGCCCACCAGGGACTGCACGATGGGCTCGTTGAACTGGAGGGTGACCGTGGTCAGGTCCTCGAACTCGACGTCGTCGGCCCCCTCCGTCGGCGTGGAAGAAACGACGCTGGGCGGGTTCAGGTCCGAACCGGTTCGGAAGTCCAGGCTGTTGTCGATCAGGGTCGGGTCGTTCGACAGGGGATTTCCCCGCTGGTCCTGGACGCCGAGAATGAAGCGGTGATCCGCGTTCGGCTCGAGGAGCGTCCGGCCGTTGCCGAGGTCGAAGCTGTAGCAGATCTGCCGGTTGGCCTCGTCGAAGACGCCGTTGACCCGGGCGCCTTCTCCTTCCCCGTCGATGACCAGCCGCCCGGTCGTCGCATCGGCCCGCATCGGCTCGTCGAAGGTGAAGCAGACCTCGCTCGTCGCCTGGGGATCGACGTCGTCCGCCCCGTCGGTGAGCTGACCGTCGCCGTCGTCGTCCTGGAGCACGGTCGGCGGGGTGACCTCGATCACCTGGGGAGGCTCGTTGTCGATGCCGGTCCGGAAGCGGTAGGCGAACTCGACCAGCTCGTTACCGTTCAGGTCGACGAAGTCCCGGAAGATGATCTCGTATTCCTCTTCGTAGACGAGGAGGCGGCTGGTGTCCCGGGGCAGGAACAGCACCCGGGAGCCGTCCACTTCCGGATCCTCGCCGGGGGCGGCGCGCCATTCGACCTCCGAGCGGTCGAGGAAGAAGTCGATACCGATGTCCGATGGCTCCCGCTGGACGATGACCCCGATGGTCGGGTCCGTGTTCATCGCCTCGCTGAAGGTGACCTCCAGGCCGGGGATGCGGGCGCTCACCCGCTGGTCCCGGGGCGGGTTGAAGGCGATGGGCCGGGGTCGGACGTCGTCGATGG
>DAPKRP010000871.1:0-2674 GCA_031800515.1 Polyangiaceae bacterium LLY-WYZ-14_1
CGGCACGAGCCCGGGCTGCGGGCCTGGGCGCGGCCCGCCGAGCTCGCCCACGTCCTGGCCAATCTGCTGCTGAACGCCGTCCAGGCCTTCCCCGCCCCGCGGGACGGGCGCACCCCCCGGGTCGAGGTTCGGAGCTTCGGCGAGGGGCCCAAGGTCGTCATCGAGGTCGAGGACAACGGCCGGGGCATCCCGGACGGCGCGCTCCGGCGGATCTTCGAGCCCTACTTCACCACCAAGCCCGTCTCCGAGGGCATCGGGCTCGGCCTGAGCCTCTGCCACGGTCTGGTGACCGGCATGGGTGGCACCATCGGGGTCCGCTCGACCCTCGGGGAGGGCACCGTGTTCCGCATCGAGCTCCCCCGCGCCGGGGCGCGACGGGAAACGGGAGAGGCCCCCCCCGGATCCCCGGAGAACGCAGCCTCCCCGCAGGCGGCGTCGCCGCCGGACCGGGGCAGCACCCCGGCGCCCGATGCCCGGCCCGGGGCCGCCACCGCCAGCTCCCATCAGCGCTTCGTCGCCCCCACCCACTCCGGGGTCGGCCGGATCCCCGATGGGCCCATCGACCTGCTGGTCGTCGACGACGACCCCCTGGTCGTCCGGTCGATGGTGCGGGCGCTGCGGGGCTACCGGGTGGACGTGGCCATGGACGCGGCGGAGGCGCGCCGGCGCCTCGAGGCCCACCCGAGCTACGCCCTCGTGCTCTGCGACGTGGTGATGCCCGGTCTCGACGGCACCGCCCTCTATCGACAGGTCCGGGATCGGCGGCCGGAGCTCGCGCAGCGCTTCGTGTTCATCACCGGCGGCGCCCTCGACGTGGAGACCCGACGCTTCCTCGAAGACGCCCCGGTGCCGACCCTGACGAAACCCCTAGAACCCGGCGAGCTGGAAGCCGTGGTCCGGGCGGCGACGATGGTCGTCGAGCCGGTGGTCCCCCCGGGGCGGGCAGACGGGGGGTGAGAGGCGAGAGCGGGGCGCCGTCCCGGTCAGGCGCCGCTCGAGCTGGTCGCCGACGGGGCGGGCTCGAACAACGCCCGCACCCGCTCCCGAAGCCCCCCGAGGTCGAAGGGCTTCGGCAGGAACCGGGTGTGTGTGCCCAGGGACACGCCCTCCAACCGGTCGAGCTCGTCGTAACCGGAGCAGAGGATCACGGGCAGGGACTCCCGCAGCCGCTTGATCCGGGCATAGGCGGTCAGACCGTCCACCCCCGGCATCACGACGTCGAGGAGCACCAGAGCGAGGCCGTCCCCCCGCTCCGCCACCTGGTCCAAGGCCTCGGCCCCGTCCCGGGCTTCCACCGTGTCGAAGCCCAGCCGGCCCAGAAGCCGCTGGGCGGCCCGACGCGCCCCGTCGTCGTCGTCGACGACGAGGACCAGGGGCTTGGTGGTCGCTACCCCGTCGCCCCCTCGGGACCGGCGGGGGCGCGCCGGCTTCGTCGAGGGCTGGCGGCGCAGGTTGGCCACGACCACGCGACCATCCCCGAGCACCAACCCGTCGAGCTGCACCGCCGCCGGGACCGTGCTGCCATCGTCCTTCTGGAGGTCGACCTCGAGATCCGGGGCGATGCTCGAGCTCGCCGCCGCCCCGGTGACCGCCATCGTCCAGGTGCCCCGGTGGGCGGGAGCGACGAGCTCCGCCGAGGGCAGCCCCACGAGGTCCGGGCGGCCGGCGAGCTGGACCGCGGCATGGTTCGCCTCCACCACGACGTGGCTGTTGGCATCGAGGACGAGGACCGCATCCCGATTCGCCGTGAACAGCCGCCGATAGCGTTCGAGCCCCTCGCGGAGCCCCGTCCCCGGCCCTGCGGCGCCGGGGCCGCCGGGAAGGCCCGCGGGGACCGACCCCTCCACGCTCGCAGCCGGCCGGAGCGCGGCGACGGCGAGCCCCGCCTCCGCCAGGCCGGCGACCGCGACGGCGACCCGCTGGGGCTCGCCCTCGGCGGGGATCAACCCGAGCTCCGCCCGTTCCTCCCGCCGGTGGAGCAGGGCCTGGCCGACCAGGGTGCGGAGCCGGGCGACCTCGGCGCCGGGAAACACCCAGCCGAGCGCCGTCGGCGTCCCCCAGGGGCCCTCGAGGTCCCGGTCCCGGAGGCCGAGGAGCGTCCGGGCTCGCTCGTTCGCCGCCCGGAGGCGGCCGTCCGCATCGACCCCGATCAGGGCGACCGGGGCGAGGTCGAAGGCGAGGGAGACGGGGAAGTCGTCGGACACCGGGAAGACGCGGGCGGTCCGGGAGGCGAGGCTCGGGGCGACGGAGGGAGGGGACCGACCAGGCCAAACGGCTCCCCCGCCGGAGGTTGAGGTGGGGTGGGGCGTCACGGTCCCAGGGAACGGCTCCGTTCCAAGGTACACGTGCCGTTGCCAAGGCAGGACGGACGGTCTATGGTGGCCGCGACGGACGTCACCCGGAAGGCGTCCAGTCGTCGCCCGGGAGCTTCTCCAGCCTGGCATAGGGATCTGCGGTTCGGTGTTCTGTCACCGGTTCGTCTCCCCCTCGGCCAGTCGATGCCCCCGCGGGTCGCGCCCCACCGGTCCCGAACCTCCGGATGGGCTCCGGACCACGAGCGAGCGATGAGCACTCCCGACGACCCCCATCACGCCCCCAGCCCCACGCACCCGAGCCCGGTCGGGGCGGTGCTCGGTGCCGCCGCCGCCGCCACTCCCTCGATGCCGGAGGGCAC
>DAPKRP010000872.1:0-1520 GCA_031800515.1 Polyangiaceae bacterium LLY-WYZ-14_1
GCCGCCCGTGCCCTCGGGGCGGAGGCATCCGTCGTCGACCGCCTGGACGGCCCCTTTCGCCGCCGGCCACGGGAGTCGCCCTCCGCCGCCCTGACCCGGGCGGAGGCGTTCGAGGACCGTGCCCTGGCCCTTCTCGCCGCCGCCCGCCGGGATCGTCCGCCGTCCCCGGCCACCGGGGCGGCCCTTCGGGAGGCCCTGGTCGACGCGGGGCTCGAACCGACCTGGCTGCCTCGGGGGCTCGCCGTCTCCCTCGCCGACGGCGCCGGACCCCGCCGCCGCCAGGTCCGGGTTCTCGGGGAGGTCGCGGCCCGGCACCCCCGGGGGCCGGTGGTGGTGGAGCAGCTCGGGCCCGCCGGGGGGAGCCCGGCAGGGCGCGCTGGGGCCTTGGTACGCCGGGCCCTCGTCGCCGCGGGGGTGGAGGCGGACCGGCTCGCCGTGGCGGAGGTCGAGACCCCCGGGGCCCCGGCGGGGGAGGTGGTGGTCGTCTTCCCCGCCTACGGAGACCCGGCCGTCGCAAGCGATCCCGGCGTTCCTAGCCCGTGAACAGGATGTTGACCGGGTCGTCCTTCAGCAGGTTCGGGTGCAGGGCGTCTCGCTCTTCGGCCACCAGCTCCTCCCGGAGCAACCCGACGAGCTCCCGGAGCCGCGCCGCCGCCGTCTGGGCTTCCTCTGGGCTCGCCTCGGCGACGGCGCGGGCGGCGGTGACGATCTCGTCGACCCGGGCCCGCTGCAGGTCCTGGCTGCCGGCGAGGCGTTGCACCCGGATCTCGCCCCAGGCATCGGCCCGGGCGAGGGCGGGCACGAGCAGCCGGTCTTCGAGGTCCCGGTAGCGTGCCCAAGCGATGCTGAGCTCTTTGGCCGCCTCCGACAGCTCGTCGGCGGCCTTCGGCTGCCCGGCCAGGGCGCCGCTCGCCGCCGCGTCCACCGCGCCGAGGCGCTTTCGAAGGGCCTCGTGATCCGCCAGGACCCGGGCCCGAACCTCGCTGGCCAACAGCTCCATGGTCGGGAGGATACCAGCACTCGGCCTGCTACTGTCGGTCGGATGCTTCGTTTCGACCCGGCGGCGGCGCCGCGCTGGCTGCTGCTCGCCGTTTTCGCCGTCTGCCCGCTCCTCGCCGGCGCGCCCCGGGGGGCAGCCGCGGAAGGCGACAATCCCTGGGACCGAGAGCAACGGGAGCTCGCCGAGCAGGCCCGCCGGGAGGGCCGACGACCGGAAGGGCTGTTGCCGGTCCTCGAGCTCTGGTCGAACGTCCACCTCGCGAGCGCCGGGGTGACCGACGGGCTCCTCGACGAGCTGGCCGAAGACCGACGCCTCGATCCGGCTCGTCGCGCCTACGTGTCGATGCTCTCCGCCTGGTCTCGGCTCTCCCAGGGCAACCCGGAGGGCACCCGGGAACGCCTCGACGAGCTGGGCTATCTCGTCGACGTCCGGGTCGTCGGTCCCTTCGACAACGAGGGGAAGGCCGGCTTCGACCAGGCGCTTCCCCCGGAGGTCGCGCCCCTCGCCCCCCACGACCCCG
>DAPKRP010000873.1:0-3733 GCA_031800515.1 Polyangiaceae bacterium LLY-WYZ-14_1
GCGGATCGGTTCGCCGCCGGTGCGGCTCCGCCGTTCGTGGGTCGCGTCGACCGGCATGACGAGCCCCTCGCTCTACCGCGACCTGTCCCCCGCGGGCGCGTAGTTCGACCCCCATCCTGCTATCTCCCCCCGGAGCGAACCCATGCCGCGATCAACGACCTGCGCCACCGTGCCTCTCCGCGTCCTCCTCGCCGCCGGCGCGGTCGCGGTCGCTGCCTGTGGCGGCGGCGGCTCGGGCGATCGGGACGGGGGCCTTCCGCCACCGGACGGCGGCCTCGGCGACGTCCCCTGCCAGTCCGACGCGGAGTGCCCGGCGGGGCGTTGTCTCCAGTTGTTCCAGGCCCGCTCCCTCGACGCCGGCTACTGCAGCCTGGCCTGCACATCCCGGGACGACTGCGGGGCGATGGTCGACGGCAACGACTACGACTGCATCGACCTCGGCGAGGAGGTCGGCCGGCAGTGCGTCCGGGTCTGCCGGGACGGCTTCGGCTGCGCCCTCGAGACGGACCTCTGCGTCGAGCTGCCCCTCGGCGGGGCCCGGCGGGACGTCTGCCTCGACACCCGGCGCATCTCCTGCACCGCCGACCGGGATTGCGACGGCGACGAAGGGCGCTTCTGCCTCCCGGTGACCGACCGGGAGCGCCTCGTCCCCCTCTGCCTGGTCCCCCAGGCCCCCCTCGATTCCGGGCGACGTCGTTTCGAGGCGGATCTCCAGGGCACCGGCGCGAGCTGCGACCACCCCGGGGACCCGGAAGGGCCGGGGGCGGACTTCTGCACGGACCCGGATCAATGCCCGGGGGGCCGCTGCTTCGGCCGGGACGCCGGCGCCCGGGCGTGCTTCCCCCCGGAGGAGGAGCGCTGCGCCCTGTTCTGCAGCCCCTTCGGCCAGTGCGCGGGACTCTGTGACGAAGACCCGGATTGCCCGTCGACGATGCGCTGCAGCCGGGTGACCACGACCCTGGGGCAGGCGGACCCGGACGTCTTCGACGATAGCTGGGTGACGCAGGGGCTCTGCACCTACGCCGCCGGGTCCCGCACCCCCTGCCGGCGGGAGGCGGACTGCGCCGGGACCGGCCCCGGTGGCGCCCGGGAGACCTGCCTCCCCAGCGTCGACCTCGACGGAGAGGTCGGCGGCATCTGCGTCACGCCGGTGCCCGGGGTCGGCCTGCCCGGCGACTCCTGCGGGGACGATCCGGCGACCGACGAAGTCGAGGTGCGGGAATGCCATGCGAGCTGCGAGTCCCTCCGCTGCGTCGGGCTCTGCGGGGACGATGACGACTGCGATGCCGGGAGCCGCTGTCGCCCGGTGCTCCTCGACGCGGCGCGAACGGCGACGGTGTGCGTCCCCGACAGCGATTGCCGTCGGGACCTCGACTGCTCGGACGGGGAGGTGTGCGTCCCCTCGGGAACCGCGACGGCCATCGACGGCCGCTGCGAGCCGGCGGGAGGAGCCCTTCCTCCCGGGGCCGTCTGCCGCGTCACCGACGAAGGGGACCGGCCCCCGCCCTTTTCGGAGCGTTGCACCCTGGGCTGCCTCGACGTCGGCGAAGGCCCCCTCGCCGGCCGGTGCAGCGCGAGCTGCGAGACCAGCGCCGACTGCCCCGAGGACGCCGAATGCGTCGTCGAAGAGCGGACCCTGGTGAACCGGGGCACCCTCGCCCGCACCGACGACGTGACCGCCGAGGTGCGCTTCTGCCGACACCTTCCCGGGCTCGGTGCCGTCTGCGAGAACGCCGCCGACTGCGGAGCGACGGGGACCTGTGTCTCCTACCGTCCCGCCGGCACGGGGACGCCGCGACGCCGCTGCATCCAGGCGGAACCCGGCGGCGTTCCCCTCGGGGGGAGCTGCCGTGGGGAGCTACCTTGCCGGGACCGGGACTGCTTCGAGCCCTGGTTCGAGCCGGACTTCCCGATCTGCACGGCCTTGTGCCAGCGGGACCGGGACTGCCCCGAGCCCCTGGTCTGCCGGCAGGTGCTTCAGGGGGACGCGGCCGTCGCTCCCCAGCAGTGCGTCACCGCCGACGATCCCCGCATCGTCGGCGGCTGAGGGGCCCCCTTCGCCGCGCCCCCGGCGGGATCTCGACGACATCCGGTTCCCCTGGACGGTGGGCTCGGGTACGGCTCCGGCGATTCCCAGTCCACATGGGATGGCCGGACCGGCCCACCGGACCAAGCGATGGACGGTGGGGTCGGCCCGCCGGCGGACCTCCCGGCGGCCGAACGCGCGACTTCGGTGAGCCCGCCGGCCTTTTCCTCGCTCGCACGTTTGGCTACATCATGCGCATGCAGCGCGTTCCTCGGACCTCCGCTCCCTTCTATACCGTCGACGAGTTTCGGGCCGATCAGGCCAGGAACGCGTTTCCTCTTGATCTCACCGGTACGAGCCGTGCCGCCTCCGGCGACCCGGCCTTCGCCTGGCGGGATTTCGCACCGGGATGCGGGACCCTGGAGCTGGCCGAGGGACACCTCCCCGCCGGGATGAAGCTCGGCCTCGAGCTGCTCCACTGCCGGGGCCGGACGCTGGCCATGTGGCGCCTCGACGGCGGCGAGGTGGGCTTCTTCCTCGTCCGCGTCGGCGAGGCCTAGTACCCCTGCCCGGAAGTTCGGTCCGGGATACCGGCGAGGACCGGGCGCCGGTCGCAAGGCGCGGCGACGAGGAAGGGCTGAACGCCCTTTCGAGGAGGCGCAACGCCGCGAGCGGCGTTCGGGACCGGCGCAAACCCGGTTCGAACTTCCGGGCAGGGGTACTACCAGCCGCTCGGTCGGCTGGAACGCCGCAGACCCTCTCGTCAGGCGTGCGCCCGCCAGACGTGGCGCCACCAGTAGACCGGCATGACGACCAGCGCCCCCAGCACCAGGGCGGCGGCCCACCAGGGGCGGCGACGCCGGGGCACGTTCCAGTTCCGGGTGGCGTGTCGCACGTAGAAGACGACCAGACCGGGCACGAGCAGGGCGGTCGGAAGCGCGGCGGCGGCCCAGGCCGCCCGGGCCCCGGCGGCGGAGCCCGAGCCGGCGAGCCAGGGGCTCATCGCGACGAAGATCAGCGGCCAGAGGGTGAGGGCGCCCAGCCCGACCGCCCGCCGGCGGAGCCACAGGGTGCGCGGCCGCGGCGCTCCCGGGCTCGCGGAGGTCATTCGCCCTGGAAGCGGGGTGGTCGCCGCTCCATGAAGGCCGTCATCGCCTCCTGGAGATCCCGGGAGCCCAGGAAGGCGGCGTTCCAGGCGGCGACGTAGGCGAGCCCATCCCCCGGGGGCCGGCCCTGTCCGAAGTTCATCACCCGCTTGATCCCCTGGACCGTGAGCGGCGGGTTCTGGGCGATCTCCCGCGCGAGGGCGCGGGCGCCGACGAGCAGGGCCGCCGGGTCCGGAAAGACCTCGGTGACCAGGCCGAGGCGTGCCGCCCGGTCGGCGTCCACGTCCCGCCCGGTCAAGGCAAGCTCCCGGGTGGCTCCCTCGCCGATGATGGGGGGGAGCCGCTGCAGGCTGCCGAGGTCCGCGACGATCGCGAGGCGCACCTCCCGCAGGGAAAACCGCGCCTCGGCGGAGCACAGCCGGACGTCGCAGGCGGCGCAGAGGTCCAGGCCCCCGCCGATGCACCAGCCGGAGACCGCCGCCACCACGGGCTTCCGACAGTCCGCCACCGCTTGCGTCGCCCCCTGGAGGCGGTGGATCGCGTCGAGGAGCTCCGTTCGGGGAGCGGCGAGGGCCTCCCCGGAGACCACCGGGGCGAACAA
>DAPKRP010000874.1:0-1655 GCA_031800515.1 Polyangiaceae bacterium LLY-WYZ-14_1
TGGCTCTTTTCGGAGTTGGGCGGGACCGCCTCGAAGCTCGCCTCCTCGGCGTCCTCCGCGCCCCCATCGACCGGCGCCGCATCGGGCGCTTCCCCGCCCCGCCCGGAGCCGCCATCCCGGACCTGATGCCGCGACGGCTCCGAGCCTCCGATCAGCACCGAGATGAGGTCCACCGCGTCGCGAAGGACCGGCGGAACGGGTCGCCCCCGGTCCGCCTGCTGGTCGAGCTCGGAGCGGACCCAGGCGACCGCTCGCCCGAGTCGGGTTCGGACGCCCATGACCTGCCCGGAGCTAGCACCGGATGGATCCCTGTCAACGGCCCGGCGGCCCCCCGGGTCGCCGCGGGAAACTTGCCGCCCTCCTTCCAGACGCCGAGAACCTCGGTTGGTGACCACCCCCCGGCGGCTCCGTCCCTTGCCGACCTTCCCGCGCCCGGGCTGGGCTGCGGCCTGTTGGGCGATGGCATGGACCGCCCTGACGGCGGGCTGCGAGGTCGCACCGGAGGCCGAGGGGCTGCTCCAGGTGACCCCCCCAGCCGCCGCCCTCGAGGTCGTCGACGGTCGCCTGGTGCTGGAGGGGGACGGCTTTCCCCTCGGCCGCCGCGGAACGCTTCACCTCGAGGGGCGCACCCACCGGCCCGGGGAGGAGCCGGCCCCATGCCAGATCCGGGTCCCGACGACCGCGGCGAGCCCGGAGCGGGCGGTCGCGGATCTCGGGACGACGGGCCTGGCCGCCGGCTCGTCCTTCACCGGTCGCGCGACCCTGCGGTTTCCCGGCCGGAACGGTGTCCCGGTCACCGCGGCCCCGGTCTCCCTGGCGTTTTTTCAGCCCGGCGCCCTCGAGCCGGCGCAGCGCCTCGCCTTGGAAGCGCGGGTGACCGAGGCGTTTCGCCTCCGCGGGGTCGCCCTCCGCACGACCCCCGACGGGGTCGTCGTCGCCCGTTCTTCGATGCCCGATCTCCGGGAGGGGGACCTCGTCGTCCGGGCGGCGGGGTTCCCCGTCGAGCGCCTGGTGCATCTGGCCCGGACGAAGGAAGGCGCGGTTCTCGATCCGTTGGAGGTCCTGGGTCCGGGGCGCTCGGCGGCGGCGGGGCTCCGCCGGGTGTCCCTGGCGGCGTCTCCGATCCTCGCCCTCCCGGCCCCGTCGACTCGGCTCGGGAGCGGTATGCCGTTCGCCCTCTGCTCGTCCTGGGCCGCCGCGATCTGGTTGTCCCGTCGCCGGGGCCGCGAGGCGACGCGGCCGGGCGCCAGCGAGGGGGCCGTCGGTCGCCAGCCATCCGTCCTGGCGCGAGCCTTCCAGGCCCTCGCCCTGGCCGCCCCCCTAGCCGCCGCGGTCACGGGATTCGGCGGGCTACTCGACCTCTGGGCGGGGCTGCTCATCACCCGTACCCTCGCCTCCCCCCGCCTTCGGGGAACGCCGGCCCACGTGCTCGTCGCGGTCCTCCGGTCTGCCCTCGCGGTGCTGCCCGTCGGGCTGCTGCTGGTCGCCGTGGGTGCCGTCAGCGGCACCCAGGGCCTCGCCGAGGTGGTGGCCTGGCAGGCCGACCAACGCCTCCCGGCGCTGGTCCTCGCCGTTCCGCCGTTTCTCTTCGGGAGCTTCGCCTGGTTGCGGGCGGGGGACGTGCCCGGGGTCGGCATCGCTCCGTCGGTTCACCG
>DAPKRP010000875.1:0-4063 GCA_031800515.1 Polyangiaceae bacterium LLY-WYZ-14_1
CCTCGAGGAGCCGCGGCTTCACCGCGTCCAATGGCTCCTCCGCGTGGGCGACGATCTTCCCGCCGCGAAACCCGGTCCCGTAGAGGGCGTGCTTGGCGCTCATCCGAGAGGCCAGCATGTGGGCTTCCCGGAGGCCGTGGCCGCGGCTCGGGTAGTGCCAGAGGCGGGTACCCCCGTTCGCCGGAGGCCCCTCGCCCCCGAGCTCGCCGACCACCCACACGGAGAGCCCTGGCTCTTCGTGGGCGGCGAGCACCCCGTGCCCGGGGTCGTTGGCCGCTGCCGTCCCGTCCGGGATGCCCCGGCGTTCCGAGACCGTCGTGCCCGCGGCTCGGGGCGTCTCGTGGGTCGGGGCGCTCATCCGCCGACCTTCGCCAGCTGGAGGTAGCTCTGGACGTAGTCCATCGAATGGCGATGGGGCTCGGCGGCGACCCGCGACCGGTAGCGGTCGTAGAGCGTGTCGACGACCTCCTGGGCATCGTCCCGGTCGGCCAGGGCGGACGAGAAGGTGTGGGCGCCCCAGCTCCGTACCGTGCCCGTCAGTCCGGTGGCGAAGGCCTCGACGTCCCCGTCCCGTTCGAAGCGCGCCCGGTAGGGACAGGGCACGCGTTCGATGCGGGAGCCGACCAGCCGAAGGCCGGCTTCCCAGAGGGGCGCGCCCTCCGCCAGGTCGACGGTGAGCTCGGCCTCGGAGCGGTAGTAGTTTTGAAAGGTCCCGCGGCGATAGGCGTCCTGGTCGATGCGGCCCTCGTCGAGGAGTCCTCGCCAGAGCTCGTGCAGCACCTCGTGCATGTTTCGGTCGTGGCCGTTGTGGCCGAGGTAGTGACCCTCGTCGTCCCGGGCCAGATTGACGAGCACCAGGCGTCCCCCGGGGGCGAGCTCCTCCGCCCGGCGACGCAGGACGACTCGGAGGTCGTCCCGGGACTGCTCGGCGAAGGCAGCGCGGGCCGCCTCGTCCGGGGTCGCGTTCGCGTGGGTGTGGTCGTCGAGCCACCGGGGCACCCGAGAGAGCCAATGCATGGCCGTCGCGCTGAAGCCCAGGCTGACGCTGCCCGGCGCGGCACATCGGGCGTAGAAGGACCGAGGGACCATGGCGACGAGCACGTCGTCCCGGTCCTCGCCGACGCGGGCGACGGTCTGCGCCAGCCCGTCGAAGTCGTTGGCCGGGAGGTCGACCGCGAGAAGCTCGCTCCGGTCGACGTCGACACGCCCGAGGACGTCTTCCAGCACCCGACGCCAGGTGTCCTCGGCGGTCCCCCCGTCGGCTGCCCCGTAGTCGGCGAAGCGGAATACGCCGCCGAGGGCGGGGGCGGCCCGGCAGGCCTCCGCCAGGTCGTCGGCAGCCCGCAGGATGCAGTCACGGGCTCCCTGCGTCTGCAGGGAGTAGGCGCTGGTCATGTGGATCGGCATGGGAGCGGCGCCGGCAGGCTCTGGCCCGCCGGCCCGCACGCACTAGGGTCACGCTCCCGACCGCGGCGACCCCCTCCACCGGTATGGACCGCGCTCCGCGTTTCCCCGCGGTCACTCGAGGACGAGCGGGTGCTCCGGGCTCTGCCAGGTCACCGTGCGCTTGCCGCCGGCGCTGGTGCCTTCTTCGAGGGGGAGGTCCCGGTGGCGGCGGAAGACGAGCACCGCGGCACCCGGCTGAAGTCGTTCCAGGCGGCCCGCGGGGACCACGACTTCCGTGGCCCCCGGGCTGCGGGCATCGATGCGAACGAAGTTCAGCCGGTTGGACTCCCGGGCGATGACCATCTCCATCAGCTCGTCGTCAGCGAGGGGTGCACCGGCCCAGGGGATGGCGTGGGCGCCGCTCTGGAGCAGCCGGTCCGGCGCGCTCCCGGGGATCCCGACGGGCTCGGGGGCCGGCATCGGGTTGGTGAAGACGTTGGCATCGACGTCCGTGTAGACGAAGGCGTCCCCGGGGGAGGGTGCGCCGACGACCTGGACCTCCTGCCAGTCGAGGAGCTCGGAGAAACCGAGGGACCGGTCGAGGAAGGTGACCCGGGCGCCGTCGCTCAACATCAGGGTCGTGCCCGTGGGTCCGCCCAGGCGGAACTGGGCCCGGGCGTAGGTGACATCCTGGTCCTCGGCGTAGAGCGTCCAATAGGTGGTGTGGATGCGATCCTGGTCGACGGCGGAGGACGGCTCGGACACGCAGCCGGTCTCGTCGGCCGCCGCCAGGAAGGGCGAGACCGCGACGGCGAGGGTCAGCGTCCGGAGGACGCGACCGACCCGCGGGGAAGTCATCGGCGAAAGAGACGTCATCACGTGGGATCAGCTCCTTGGTGGTAGCGCCCTTCCGCGGGGTGCGGTCGACGGGCGCTGCGGGTTACGACGAGCGCGTACTGCAACGACGGGACCAGCTCGACCCGGACGTGTTTTCATGCCCCGGGGCCGCGGACGCCGACCGGCGCGGCGAGCCAGCTCACCAAACGGCGGCGGTTCTTAGCCCCGCCCGACGGGGGCGCTTCGACGGCGGGCCACACCCACCCCTGGGGACGACGGTTGACGGGTCGGGACCCGGCCCGGGGATCGCAGATGATCTCCGGGATCGCCCCGCCCCCGGCACGCCCCGCCTTCCCCAGGCGGTTCGCATCGAGCTCAGGCGGCCCGCTCGCCGAGGTCCAGCCGGGCCGGCGGCGCGCCGCCTACGAGGGCAGCGGCGACGGCGAGGCCGCGTAGGGTCAGGCGTGCCCGGGCGGCATCGACCAGGCCCAGGTGCTCGAGGCGCACCAGGGCCTCGGCGGCACGGGTCGGGGAGACCCCGAGGACGCGGCCGAGGCCGCTGGCATCCAGGGGAGCGCCCGAATCGTCCCCCTCGCCGGACAGGCGGTAGAGGGCTTCCAGGACCCGGGAGGAACGGACGGTGGGATAGGCGTGTCGTCGAGACATGCCCCTACCTATCCCTGCACTGATTCGACGTCCAGTTTTATGCGTTCAGCGCTGGGCGATCGGACAGGAGACGACCGATCAGGGGTCCGGCGGCGGCGGCACCGCGGCGGGGGGCGCATCCGGCGGCTTCGGCGCCGCCCGCACCAGGACGAACTTGTTGGAGAGGCGGGCGTCGGTCAGCTGCTCGACCTCCCGCTCGGCCCCGAGGGCGCGCTCGAGCCGGGGGATCCGGGATTCCTCGAGGAGGACGAAGAGCGCCTGCCCTTCGGGTCGTCCGCGGAGCCACTCTTCGAGCTTCCGGGTGTCGAGGTCGACGAAGGCGTGGACCCGGTTCCCGGTGTAGAAGTTCTCGCCCTTCCAGTTCATCTGAAAGGCGACCAGGGGCTCGTCGGGTCCGCCGCGTTCGTCGTAGTAGCGGGCGATCAGCTCCCGCTGGCTCCAGTGGGGCGACAGGTCCATCAGGTAGACGTCGACCGCCCAGACGGCGAAGCCGACGGCCAGCCCGACCAGCGCCTGCACCCCCACCCGCCGGGTGGCCCGGAGCGCGATCAGACCGTGGAGGCCGACCGCAGCGATCCCGAAGCCGGCGAGGACCGGCCGGTAGTCGAGGTGCGCAGGAAAGGGACGGTCGTAGTTGTAGATGAACAGCTGGACGAGGCGCTCGTTCCCCTGCGGCCGGTGGGTGGTGGTCCAGGAGAGGTCCCGGCCGACGAAGGCGAGGACCGCCGCCGCCAGGACCACCGCCCCGGCGAGCGCCACGTCCTGGCGCCCGTCCCCGGCCCGGGGCGTCCCCGCGTCCGCCAGGACAGCGATGGCGACCAGGGCGGCCCCCAGGAGTAGGAGCCCCGGCGGACCGAGCCAGACGGCGACGACCAGGAGGCCCACCGCCACCGCCAGGCGGGCCAGGCGCCGGGGCCATCCCTGGCCCCGGGTGGGCAGCAGGCCGAGCAACCGACCCCAGGGCCGGGGGTCGTCGCCTCGGTCGATCCGGTGGGCGGCGACCAGAGCGAGGCCGCCGGCGAGGAGGAGGCTGAGCCCGACCCAGCTCGGTGGCGCCGCATCGAACACCCATCGTTCCCGGGCCAGCTCGTCGACCCCCGAGGGCACGACGCCCCGGAGGTCGCCCCGGCCCGCGGCCAGCCCGGCCGCCAGAGCGACCCCCCCAACCCCCGCC
>DAPKRP010000876.1:0-6278 GCA_031800515.1 Polyangiaceae bacterium LLY-WYZ-14_1
GCCGGCGGCTCCTCCGCCGGACCGTCGACGGCGGCCGACCCGACGGTGCTTCTGATGGTGGATAGCCCCGATCGGGAGCGTTTCGAGGAAGCTCTGAGGCTCGAGCTCGCGGGGCGTTCCCTCGCGGTCCTTCCCGTGGACGCCCCCGCCGGGGAGACGCCCCTCGCCCGCGCGGCGGCAGCCCAGGCGGCGGCGCGGTTCGCCGCGGCCGATGCCGCGCTCTGGGTCGAGGCGGCCCCAGCCGAGCAGGGGGCCGGGGCGATGCTGCGGGCGGTGACCCCCGACGACACGGACGCCTCGCGGTTCGCACCCCTGCCGGCGCCCCTCGGGGAGGTCGAGGCGCGAACCTTCTCCGTCGTGGCGGGGAGCTTGGTCGACGAGCTCGTCTCCCCCCCGGAGCCACCGATCCGAGTCCGGGTTCAGGTGAGCGTGGACGCCCCGGGCCGGGAGGTAGAGGTCACCACCGTGTTGCCGGAGACGGACCTGGACCCGGCTCCGACCACGGAGCCGGAGCGAGAGTCCGACCCCCCGCCAGCGGTTCCACCGCCCCCTCCCGAATCGCTGCCCCCGCCTCCGGCGGTGCCGGAGCCGCCGGGGCCAGCACTCCCTGCCCCGGTCGATCCCGCCGGCGAGGACGGCCACCCCGTGGTCGAGCTCGGCGTCGACCTCCTGCCCCAGGTGGGCACCTCCACCGGCTACCAGGGCCGGGAGATCCGAAAGGCCTCCGTCAATCTCA
Source organism: Polyangiaceae bacterium LLY-WYZ-14_1 (assembly GCA_031800515.1). Classification (GTDB taxonomy): domain Bacteria; phylum Myxococcota_A; class Polyangia; order Polyangiales; family DAPKRP01; genus DAPKRP01. The sequence continues at coordinate 737 of DAPKRP010000876.1, forward strand.
TCGGGGGCTGGAACTACGGCGTTCGGGGCTGGGAGGTCGGCTACCTCTTCAACGTCAACGAGGGCTTCGTCGACGGCCTCCAGTTCACCCTGGGGGTCAATGCGAACATGGGCACCTTGAACGGGCTCCAGTGGGCCGGCGGCTTGAACATCACCGAGGGCCGGATCGACGGCGGCCAGGCCGCCGCGATCGCCAACTACGCGGGCTCGCGGGTGCTCGGCGGTCAGGTCGCCGGCCTGGTCAACGTCGCTGCTGGGGAGGTCGACGGGGTCCAGATCAGCGGTTTCTACAACCACGCCGGGGACGGGGTGGTCGGCGGCCAGTTCGGGGCGGTCAACGTGTCCCAGGGGGCGGTCGACGGCGTCCAGGCGGGTCTGATCAACGTCGCCGAGAGCTCGGATTTTTCCTTCGGGCTCATCAACGTGATCTACGGGGGCCGCACCCGGCTCGAGGTCTCCACCGACGAGACGGGTTTCATCAACGCCCGTCTTCTGAACGGCGGTCAACACTTCCACTATTTGTACTCCGTCGGCTACCGCCCGTTGGGAGGGGACGGTGCCGAATGGTCCCTCGGTTGGGGCCTCGGGGGGCATCTGCCCATCGGCGACGGGCCCTTCTTCATCGACCTCGACCTCATCTTCACCGCCCTGACCGGCTACCGGGACGCCGTCGAGCCCGGGCAGGGGCGGTCCGCTCGGTTCCTCGGGACCGGCCGGGTCGTGCTCGGCTGGGACCTCTTCGATCATCTCACGCTGATCGGCGGTCTCTCCTACAACACCTTCGTCTCCCCGGCGGGGGACGCCGACGACGGGTCTAGCTACGGGCTCTTCGGCGCCCGCCGGGTCGACGACGGCGCGCCGGGCAGCCGCAACGTGCGCACCTGGCCCGGGGTGACGCTGGGGATCCGGTTTCGCTGATGGCCCAGATGACCTACGCGACCTGGGACGGTCCGGGACCCGGACATCGGCTGCCCACCGTCTCCCGGCCTCGTAGACTCCCCCGGGTCGTGAGCCAGGATGAGCGCAGCAGGTCGGCCGGCGGGCCCGGGCCTTCGCCGGGACGACCCGGGGCGCCTGGGGACGGGCGGCGGGAGTCCCCCTCGGCGCCCGCTCCCGATGAGCTCGCTCGCCTCCAGGCGGGGGACCCACGGGCCATCGAGGCGGCCTGCGCCAAGGCATTGCCGACGATCCGGCGGCTCCTGTTTCGCCTCCTCGGCCCTCGCCCCGAGGTCGACGACGCGACCCAGGACGCCCTCCTCGCCTTCGCCCGGGCCCTGCCCCGCTTCGAGGGACGGTCGAGCCTCGCCACCCTGGCCCACCGCATCACCGTTCGCGTCGCCTACCGGTACTTCCGCGGAGGCCGTCCCCCCGAGCTCGCGCTGAGCCTGGTGGCGCCGGCGCCTGACGAGGTCGACCCGGAATCCGTCGCCGCCAGCCGGGAGACCCTGCGCCGGCTCTACCGTTGCCTCGAACGCCTGCCGGAGAAGCGGCGGGTCGCCTTCGTGCTCTGTTGTGTCGAGGGCATGACGCCGACGGACGCGGCGGAGCTCGAGGGCACCAGCGCGGTGACCATGCGCTCCCGGCTCATGCGCGCCCGCCAGGAAGTCGCCCGGTTGATGAAGGGCGACCCGTTCGTCCAAGCGATCCTGACCCCGGAGGTAGCGTCGTGACCGAACGGAAGACCCCCGCCCGAGGCGTGGCTAGGACCGGGACCGCGCCGGCATCCGCCTCCGGGGAAGCGGCCGAGGAAGCCTGGGTCGACCGACTGGCGGCCCTGGCCCGGGAGGTCGACCCCCCGGCGATGGACGACGCGGTCGCTCGGGACCTGCTGGCCCGGGCGACGGCGGCCGGGGTGGCGGAGAGCGGGCTCCGTCGACGACCCGGGGTGGCCGACGAGGTGCTCCGGGAGCTCGACGGCGTCCGGAGCTCGGGGCGCTCCGAGGCATCTTCCGGGATGGCGGCCTCGGCGCGCTGGGCGATGGCCGCGGCCGCCGTGCTGGCCGTCGGTGGGGCCGGATGGTGGGCTCGGGGCGCCCTGGTGGACCCCGGCGCCGACCGGCGCCCGACGGCGTCGACGACGGGTGCGGCGGAGCCGGCCGACCCAGGTGTCCCCCGGGGGGCGGATCCGCCACCGGCGGAGACCGGCGCAGGGGGTTCCCCCGCCCTCCGGGAGGCTCCCCTGGTGGCCAAGCTGCCCACCGGCGACCGGATCACCGGGACCCCCGGGGCTCACTTCGACCTCGTCGAGGTCGGGCCTGCCCATCGGCGGACGGCGGTGACCCAGGGGACCGTCCTGTTCGAGGTCGCGCCCCTCGAGGGGGACGCGTCCTTCCGGGTCGACGCCGGTGACCTCCGGGTGGAGGTCCGGGGCACCGTGTTCTCGGTCAGCCACGACCCGAGCCGTCCCGGGGAGACGACCGTTCGCGTCTACGAGGGGGAGGTCGAGGTCTGGCGGGCCGGCGAAGGACGGCGCGTCGCGGCCGGCGGCCTCTACGACGAGGGGGCGGGAATCCAGACCTGGCGCGACGGCCCGCTGGCCGCCGCGGGGCGGGCCGCCGCGGCCCGGCGACGGCGGGCGGCCGAGGCCACCTCCGGAGCGGCGGTGAAGGAGCCCGGGGCCGTCGACGGCGGAGACCCGGCGGCGACGGCGGCGGCCGCCGCCTCCCCCCCGGGACCCGTCGCCGGCGGCGGCGCCCGAGGGGGACCGTCCTTGCCTCCTCCCCCGGATCCCGTCGCCGTCCGGCGGTGGATCGCCGATGGGGACGCCGCCCGGGCCCTCGCCGAGGCCCGTCGGTCGGTCGGCCGGGCGCCGCCGGCGGAGGCCGGGGTCTGGCGGGAGGTGGAAGGGGACGCCCTCCGTGCCCTCGGTCGCTTCCGGGAGGCGGCCGGGGCCTACGCGGCGGCTGCCGAGGCTCTCCCCCGGGACGCCGCGGTGCGCGCCGCCTACCTCGCCGCGAGCCTCCGCTTCCAGCAGCTTGGCGACCCGGCGGGCGCCGTCGCGGTCCTCGACGCGGTCCGAGCGGACGCGGTGGGCGCCTCCCTCGAAGAACGGGTGCTCGGGCTCCGGGCGCGGGCGCTCCTCGCCAGTGGCCGGGCCGGCGACGCCCGGCGGGCGGCCCGCCTCTATCTCGACCGCCATCCGGAAGGCGGCCTGGCCGCCTGGGCCCGGGAGGTGGTGGCGCCCCCGGAGGACCCCGACCCGGAGAGCGCCTCCGGCGAATAGAGCGGACGGGGTGGTCCCCGGGGCCCCGAATCGGTTAGGAAGGGCGACCCGCCCGCGGACGCGGGTCCCGAACACCATTCCCCGACGCCCTTCCTCCGGCCGATGCCTACGACGACGACCTTTCTTCGCCTCCCCTCCGCGCTGTTCGTGCTCGCCATCCTGGGCGCCGCCCTCACCGGCCTTCCCGTCGAGGCATCGGCCCAGGCCGAGACGGCCGACGACGAGGCTGCGGCCGCCGAAGAGACCACGCCGGCCCGACCCTCGGGGGGGCCCCAGGAGGCCTTCGCGCTCCTCGGCAGCCCGAACCAGCTGGCGCTGCGGGACGTGATGCGCCGGGGGACCAGCGGGTCCTTCGGGCTCGGCTACGTGGGGGAGCTCCAGTCGGATCCGGACTATCTCCTTCGGGGGAGCTTCAACCTCGAGCTCGGTGTCCTCGACGACCACCTCCGCTTCGGGCTGCTCTTCCCGGTGGACTTCGAGCATCAGGAGCGCACCCGCATCGAAGACGACACCCAGATCGTCACCGTGCCGAGCTTCCATCGGCGCGGCGGGGCGAACGACGTCCGGGTCTCGGCGGGCTGGACCTTCCTGGACGACCCGGACACCGCCGCCCACGCGGACCTCGCGGTGTGGATCCCGAGCGGCCGGGAGCCCCACGGGCTCCGCATCACCCGTTTCGTGCCCAGCCTCGAGGCTCAGCACCGCACCGGCCGGCTCATCCTTCGGGGTCGGGTCGGCGCGATCCTCGACGCGGATGCGGACCGGGACCTGTGGGTCGCCGGGGCGGCGGGGGTCGATTACCTGGTGCTCGGCAGCTGGACGGTCGGCCTGGAGCTCGACGCCTTCGGCGGAGCCAGCGACCGGGAGGGCGTCGGGGGGCTCGGGATCGGGGTCGGCACGGCCGTCGAGGTCACCGACTGGCTGCGCCTCACCGGCGGCATCCGGGTCGCGCCGGGCACCGACTTCGAAGACCGGCTCGGCCCGTTCAACGTCGTCGTCGCCGCCCGGGTGGTCGACCTTCGGCCCTGACGCCTACGCCCCCAAACGCCTCACATCTCTTCCAGGACGACGGAGCCCTCCGGCGGGGCGAAGTCGGCGGCCGGGACCTCGAAGCCGAGCCGGTGGTCTCCCACCTCGACCTTGACCCGGGGGTCGCCGGGCACGCCGTCGTCGGCGTTCCACTTCCAGGTGTCCAGGCGTCGATGGAAGCCTAGACCGCCGACCTGGGTCGGCTCGGTGTAGCGCATGAGGGTTTCCGGGGTGTGGCCCCCCTCCTCGAACATGACCCCCTCGAAGCCGGGGTAGCTGACCACGTAGCGCAGGGCGTGGAGGGCGTGGGAATCCGGGTCCAGGTAGACGATGTAGTAGTCGTCCGGCGCGTCTCCCGTGCCGTCGCTGAAGGTCACCTTGACCAGGTTCCAGGTCTTCCCGTCGAGCTCGGCGTCGTCGAGGCGTTCGAACTGGGTCCCCGGGTCGGCCAGGACGAAGGGGATGCCGACGAAGTAGTAGGGAGTCAGGGCCCAGAAGCGCGGGGTGATGGGGAAGGCGTCCTTCGACGGGGTGATCCAGGCGACCTCCCCGTTCCAGCCGAAGCGCGCCTCGGCGTCCGATGCCTCGTCTTCGACCTCTTGATGGACCGCTCGCGCCCGCCAGAGGTCGACCCGCTGCTTCGTATGCATGCGCCGCTCCGGCTGCCCATGGGGCTGATAGTCGAACTCGAAGCCGATCGTGCCCGAGGAGAGCCAGGGTCGGAGGCCGCCCTGGGCCTCGATGGCGGCCCAGATCAACGCTCCCGCCTCGCTGGCCTCGAGCCGTTCCTTCGCCTTGGTGTAGCGGTCGTCGACCCAGGATTCGGGAATCGGCCCCGCGGCCGGGGGGCCTTCCTTGGCTGGGGACCCCTCCGCGGCCGTGGTCGTCTTCGCCTCGGCGGCCGGGGGGGGGCCTTCCGAGCTGGCGGCCTCACCTGCCGCCGGCGCGCTCTGCCCGGAGCAGGCGACGAGCAGGGCGAGGGCCCCCGCCCAGAGCTTCGGGGCGGGGGCCGTGGGCGTGACCTCCGGAAGGTCCGTCGGGAGCGATCGGGGTGCGGCGAGCATGGGAGTCCTTCCTTCGATCCGTGATGGGCGCCGACGCGCCCGGCGGGAACCCCCTATCCCGGCTGACGGCTTCGGGTACGTCCCGCCGCCCGACCGAGCCGGTCTCGGATCGCGTGGAGCAGACCGCCCGCCGTGGGGGCCGGCCGCTCTGCCACCAGAAGCCGCGGCCCCGGCGAGGCCTCGTCGAGGCGCCGAAGACGGTCGAAGAGCACGGCGGCGGCGGCCTC
>DAPKRP010000877.1:0-5403 GCA_031800515.1 Polyangiaceae bacterium LLY-WYZ-14_1
GGACACCGGGCCGACCACGGTGCCCGGACTGGCTCGGTCCGGAACCAGCCTGGGCCGCTGGCTCGCGGTCGGGGGGGTCGCCTTGCTGCTGATGGCCGGGTTGGGCGCCGGCGCCACCGCCTGGCTCCTCCGCCAGGGCTCGCCGGGACCGGAAGACACCCTGGTGGACGGGGAGCCGACGACCGGCGCCGGGGTGGTGCTCGGCGGACGAGGCCCGGCGGAAGCAGAGGGTGCGGACCGCCGCCCGGACGCACCAACGCCCAAGCCCGGGGCGGGAATCCCCGGTCGAGGCGACCTGCCGACCGGGGTGATGGCGCCCACCCGGGACGCCGACGACACGGACGATGGGGACCGCCGGCCGGGGGCCAACGGCTCCGGCACCGACGGGGCTCGGAACGACGGCGCCAGGGCGGCCGCCGGCGACCGCCCCTCCGACGAGCAGCAGCAGCAGGAGCAGGAGGACGACGACGGTGGGGAATCGAACGGCTCCTCCCGGCTGGCCCGGGCCCGGGCCCTCGCCGCCCGGGGGGCCAGCGCCCTCGAACGCAACGACCTCGAGGGCGCCGCCTCGGCGCTCCTGAGCGCGCAGCGGGCGGGCGGCCGTCGCGCCGCCCCGGTCCGCGACCTGCGCAACGACCTCGGCCGCACCGCCAGCCGACGGATCGGCATCTTGCTGCAGCAGGGCAAGTGCCCGGATGCCCAACGGCTCTACCGCCGCGTGGCCCGGGCGGGCGCCGGCGGCCCCTCCCAGGTGCATTTCAGCGACTGGTGCCCCCGGCCCTGACAGGACTACACCCCCCTCCCGATCCCCTCACGACGGATTCCTCAACACCCTCTGAGGCACGCCTTTACAACACCTGTAAAACGAGGGGGGACCCCGGGGAGGCGTCGGCTTGCATCGGCCGAATCGGTGAAGGAGGCTTGCTCCGGTCCGAGGGTTCCGGTGAGCCGGCCCCTCCTGATCCACCGGAAGCCCATGCCGTTTGCTCGAAAGACAGGCGTTGCCGCTCCCCCCCGGGAGGCCCTGCCTCCCCCCCAGGCGCCGCAGGCCCTTGGCTCCTCCGGGATTCGCCTGGCGCCACGGTTGCTGGGCCCGTCCGCCGAGGAGGCACCCGCCATGGACGACACCCCCAACCAGGTCGCGACCGAGCCCCGTCAGAGCTGGAGCGAGATCTGCCGCCAGGACGCCCTGCAGGGCCGCTGGGTCGCCATCGACGGCGCCATCTACGAGGACGCCAGCGACCGCCCGTCCTACGGGACGGTGGTGGACGCCGACGAGGACCCGGCGGAGCTATGCGCCCGGCTCCGGGAATCCGCCTTCCGGAACTGCGCCGTCCACTACGTGGACCAAGACGAAGACGCCTGAACGCCCGCGACGCGCGTCGTCGCGGGGGCGTCGGTTCGCTCGCTCAGGGCCGGGGCGGCGCGCAACCCTGAGCGGTGGCCGCTGGTCTCGCTTGGCGGGCCGCCCCCGGGCGTCATCCGCTGAGGGAAGTCGGCCCTTGGGGCGCCCGGCTCAGCCCTGGATGCCGGTATCGATGAGGGGCGGCACCAGGAAGAACACCCGGGTGTCGTCGACCAGGGAGCCGTTCGCCCGCACCTCGACCCGGGCCCGGAAGACCTGAGGGCCCTCCGTCGGCCGCACCGCCTCGTTCCGGGCCGCGACCAGGTCCCAGCAGACCGGGGTGCCCGGCCGGACCCGGGGGAAGGTGTCCGGGAAGGTGTCGCCGTTCTCGTCGGAGACCAGCAGGATGCCGGTGCACTCCGGGAGCGCCGGGTCCCGGTTGACCTCCAGCCGTTCGACGAACTGAAGGCTGTCCCCGGCGTCGTTCGGCTCGTCGAGCACTTCCGCCGTGATGCGGAAGTTGGCGCCGCCGACCAGTTTTTCCACCGCCTGCACCGTCTGCCGGACGACTTCTGCGTCGAGGGCGGGGAAGACGAAGGGCTCTCCATCTTCGTCGACGCTGCCGGCGGCGAAGGCGATCTCCCGGGCGACGTCGATGGCGAACGGTGGACCGGAAAAATCGTCGCCCGTCCCGGCGAGGCCGATGAAGAAGATCCCCTGGCGAAGAAGCTCGGAGCCGGCGAACTCCGGCGTGAAGAGGGGACAGCGGGCGCCGCGACACTGGTTGTTCGCGTCCGTGATCTGGACGACGATCTTGATCGCATCCGCCCGGAAGCCCGCGCAGCCGATCCCGACCGGGGAGCAGGTCTTGGTGCTGTCGTTGGCGCAGTTGTCGCCATCCGCGACGCAGGCCGCCGCCTGCTCCGGGACCTCGCCGCTGCCCGGGAAGGGCCCGCTCAAAAAGCTGCCCGGGGCCGTCGGGTCGGGCTGGAGGGAGAGGTCGTTGTGGAAGGTATCGAGATCGTTCCACCGACCCACACCCGTCCACAGCTCGTCGATGCAGCCGGTCTGGTTCGGGATCTCCCGGCAAAAGCCGCTGTCCTGGTCGCAGCGGAAGTTCCGGCTGCAGTCCGCGTTGACGGTACAGGTCCGAGCGCAGATCGATTCGACGGCATCCGTGTCGCAGGCGAATCCTTCGGCGCATTCGTCGTCGAGGGCGCAGCGGCGCGCGCAGCGTCCGTTGTGGCAGGTGTTGTTCGCGTCCTCGCAGTTGAGCGCCAGATTCGCCGGTGGGGTCCCGTCCGGGTCGGCGACGATGCAGGCCGCCGCCTCGAGCTCGGCGGGCTCGTCCGGGAGCTCCGGCACGTCGACGACCCCGATGTCCGTCGAATCCTGTCCGCTCGCGGGGCCCTCGGTCGCGGTGACCACCCCTTCGTAGCTCAGGAACTCCAGCAGGTTGCCGTCCGGGTCGACGAGGGCGAGGCCCGTCCGTCCTGTCGGCAAGCTGGCCCCGAAGGATCGGGCGCCTAGGCCCACGCCCTGATCCGTGATGATCCCATCCAGCGGGATCGTGTCCCGCAGGGTGCCGTCCTCGCGATAGACCTCCACCGCGTAGTTCAGCAGGTCGAGGTCCGCCGGGCCGACCACCTCGATCCGGCCCCGACCGCCCGGGGCGTCGTAGCGGAGCTCGTTCAGGAAGGGGGTGACCACGCCGACGCTCGGGGCGACCAGCTCCTGGCCTTCGTTCGGCCGTCCGAAGGAGCTCGGCGCGGGACCCTCCCAGCGGAAGCTCGCGGCGTTCGACCCCCGGCCGACGCGCTGCAGCGAGGCGAGGTCCGGGGCCTGGCCGTCCGTCGAGCAGGAGAGCTCTTCCACGATGGCGGGAACCGACGCCCGGAGCGCCTCGAACTCTTGGAACATGGACCCGGTCTCATCGAGGCTGAAGTAGACGTCGGCGAAACGCAGGGCCGTGCCGAACTCCAGCGTTCTCCTCTCCGGCTGGGGATCCTCTTCGAAGGGCACCACGAAGACGAAGTCCCCGCGTTCTTCCGGGTTGTCGTCGCCGTCGAGGGGGTCCGAGCCCGCCCCGAGCTCGATGAGGTCCGTCGCGCCGTCGCCGTCGGAATCCTGCGCCAGCCGGTCCAGGGGGGCCCCTTCGAAGTTGAGCTCGAAGGCGTCGGACAGCCCGTCGTTGTCGCTGTCGAGATCGATGAAGTCGGGGATCCCGTCTTCGTCCGTGTCGACGGGGATGGTGCGGATGTCCTCATCCCCGGCTTCGATCCGGTCCGGGTAGCCGTCGTTGTCGCTATCCAGGTCCTCCCGGTCCGGCAGCCCATCCCGATCCGAATCCCGGTCCCGCTCGTGGCCGTCCAGGATGAGGTCGTTATCGCTGTCGAGGTCCCGGTAGTTGGGGATACCGTCGCCGTCGGAATCGAGGGGCGGGTCGACGATGCCTCGGGTCTCGAGCTCGTCCGTCAGGTTGTCGGCGTCGTCGTCCATGTCCCGGTAGTCCGGGACCCCGTCCCCGAAGAAGTCTTCGGTGGGGCCTTCGACGGAATCCGGGATGCCGTTGTTGTCCGAGTCGAGGTCGATGTAGTCGGCGAGGCCATCGCCGTCGGAATCGATGGGCGAGGTCGACAGGTCGTCGTCGCCGGCTTCGATCGGGTCTTCGATGCCGTCCCCATCCGAGTCGAGGTCGAACCAGTCCGGGACGAGGTCGCCGTCCGTGTCCCGGGGCTCATCCCCGTCCCCGCGCTCGACCTCGTCGGGAATGGTGTCCCCGTCCGCATCCCCGTCGGAGCGGAACTCCCCCGTGCCATCGTCGCAGGCGGCCAGGGCGAGGACGGCGACCAGCGCCGGAAGGAGAACGGTGGGAGTCCACCCGGCGGCGGCACGAAGCGAAGACAGCGACAAAGATACCTCCCGTGGGGTCCGGCCCCCCGGCCGAAGACGGCCTTTGGGCCGAGCAGTGAACCCCGGACGTACGCCGGGCTCTCCCGGCCAGCGTGTCCACTAACACAAGGCGGTCGGCGGGCCAAGGGTAGGGGCCGGGCCCGCCGGGCTGACCCGGGACCCACCCTCACCCTCCTCATCCTCCCTCGGCGTCGTCCCGGAGCACCTCGGCGATCTCGTCGGCGATCCGCCGGGCCCGTTCCCCCTCCGTCGCCGGGAGGCTCACCGCTCCGACCCAGGGGTGGCCCCCGCCCCCGTAGCGGGCGCACAGCGCCGCGATGTCGTGCTTCCGGGGCGCCGGGGCCCAGGGATTCGAACCGACGCCCACCTTCGCCCGTTGGGCGTCGACGGTCACCGCGACCGCGTAGCCCGCCTCCGGGAACAGGCGGTAGGGCAGGAACTTCGGGTAGAGGTCCGCCTCCGCCTCGACGAGGTCGATGGTGACCACCCCGTCCCGGCATCGGGCCCGGGCTTCCACCAGGCGGGTGGCCCGGTCCCGGTCCGCCCGGAGCGGCCCGAGGCGCGCCCGAACCTCCGGGCTCGCGGCCACCTGGGCCAGCGGCTCCCCCCGGGAGAGACGCTCGATGTACGGGGACAGGAACGACGAGTCCCCGTCCACCTCGATCACCGCCATCAGCTCGAGGGCCGGCTCGTCGAGCCGCGTCGCCGCGTCCGCCGTGGGGAAGCGGGCCGCGTCGATCACATCCGCCCAGGCGACCAGGTCGTCGAGGGCGGGGGCGTGGAAATCGAGCGATTCCCGGAGCCGGTCCCGGATCAACTTGCAGCAGCTGGAATACCGCGGCTCGTAGAACTTGCGGCCGGATCGATCCCGGGCGAAGTGGGCCCGCTCTTCCGGGCCGACGATGCCCGTCTCGTGATGGTCGAACCACCAGGTCAGCCGGGGCGAGGTGGAATAGCGGAAGTCGACGACCCCGTTGACGTCCCCGTCGAGAACGTGCTCCGGCACGTGGGATCCCCCCGGTTGGTGGTCGAGACCGACCCAGCGGAAGCCGGTGCCCGGCCCGAGGTCGGCCCGGAGAAAGGCGGTGAGGAGCGCCGCCGAGGCCATCCCGTCGAAGCAATGGCCGTGATAGGCGATCGTCGCC
>DAPKRP010000878.1:0-4926 GCA_031800515.1 Polyangiaceae bacterium LLY-WYZ-14_1
GTCGAGCGCCCGGGCCTCATCGGGACACCTTACCGCCGACGTCCCCGGCGGAAACCCTCGGCCCGTCGGGCGTCGAGCCGGCTCGTCGCCGGGTCGACTCCCGGGCGCTCGGTTGACGCTCCCAGACCTTTGCTGTATCAGTGCCGCCCCTCGGACCCCGCGGGCGGGACCCCGCCGCGATGACAGAGGTCTCTGCCGTGGCCCCTTTTTCGCCCCTCTCCCTCGATGCGCTGACGATGCTCCAGCCGGAGGCCACCCGTGGTGCGGGCGGCGCCGAGGGGGGCGCCCCCGGTGGCGGAGGCGGCGGCGGCGCCTGCGGGGCGGGTCCCCTGGAAACGCAGCTCGGCATCTTCCTCCTGATGTTCGCGGCGCTGTACTTCCTGCTCATCCGCCCTCAGAGCAAGCGCCAGAAGGAGCACGAGGCGATGCTGAAGAGCCTCGGCAAGGGGATGGTGGTGCGCACGACGGGGGGGATCCGAGGCGAGATCGTCGACCACGACGAGACCGACGTCACGCTGCTGGTCGCCGAGAAGACCCGCATCCGCGTCCTCCGAAACAACGTGGCCACCGTCGAGCGGGAGGACGGCTCGTCGGGCAAGTAACCCGGCCGGGCGGCCCGGGCCGCTCGAGCCCTTCGCGACGCAGTTCCTATGGACAGGACCTGGTATCTTCGATTTGGCGTGGTGGTCGCTAGCGCCATCCTCGCCGTCCTGGCGCTCCTTCCGAGCCTCGAACCCTGGGTGAGCACCCCGGGCTGGGTTCGCTCCGTCTTCTCGGAGCGCATCAGCCCTGGCCTCGACATCCAGGGCGGCCTTCGCCTGATGTACGAGGTCGAGGTGGACGAGGCGATCCGGGACCGCCGGGACCGCCTCGGGGACCAGCTCCTCGAGCGCCTCGGGGAAGAGCTGGGGGTGCTCGACGAGGACGAGGCGAGCGCGCCCACCCGGGAACAGCTCGACGAGGTCCGGGACAAGGTGAAGCTCGAACGGGTCGGCGAGCGCCAGATCCGGGCCACCTTCACCGAAGCCGGGGACGCGGACGAGCTCGACCGCGGGTTTCTGCAGGAGCACTTCCCGGCGCTCAAGGTGGATGGCCGGCAAGGAGGCATGGTCACCCTGATCATCCGGGATGACTTCATCGAAGAGCTCGAGCAGAACGCCGTCGACCAGGTCAAGACCACCGTCTCCGAGCGGATCGATGAGCTCGGGCTCAAAGAAACGACGGTGATCGCGAAGAATACGGATCTCATCGTCGAAATCCCCGGCGCCGGCGAAGCGTCCTTCGAGCGCACCCGGGCGATCATCAGCCGAACGGCCCAGCTGACCTTCCAGGTCCTCGACGATGAATCGTCCTTCTTCGCCGACCTGACGGACCTGCCGGAAGGGATCGAAAAGTCCACGGAGGCCGCCTCCGCCGGCGAGTCCCGGCCCTCGGTCACCGTCACCTACCTCCTCGCGGAGGGGGAAGGTGCCCGGCAACGGCTGAAGGAGTACGTCGCCAGCCTCGACCCCCCGGAAGGTCGGGAGATCCTGCTCGGCCGCGCCAACCGGGGCGACGAGGCCGACGGCGAGGAAGAGGGAGGGGCCTGGCGGACCTACCTGCTCGACGCCAGCGTCGAGGTGACCGGCGAGGACATCGAAGACGCCTTCGTCGCCTACGACCAGCAGGCGGGAGGCCAGCCCTACGTCGCCATCAACTTCAACGCGGCGGGGGCGACGGGCTTCGAGCGGTTGACCGGGCGGAACGTCAAGCGCCGGATGGCCATCGTGCTCGACGACCGCGTCGAGAGCGCGCCGGTCATCCAGACCCGGATCGGTGGCGGCCGGGCCCGGATCCAGCTCGGTGCCTACATGGACCCGAACGCCCTCCTGAAGGAAGCGAGCGACCTGTCCCTGGTGCTCCGCGCCGGGGCACTGCCGGCGCCGATCCGCCCGGCGAACGAGCAGCTCATCGGTCCGACCCTCGGCCGGGACTCGGTCGTCAAGGGCGCCCAGGGGGCGCTCATCGGCGTCGCCCTCGTCCTGGTGTTCATGCTGCTCTACTACCAGGTCGCCGGCATCGTCGCGGACCTGATGGTGGTCCTGAATCTGCTGTTTCTGTTGTCCCTTCTGTCGGCCTTCGGGGCGACCCTGACCCTTCCGGGAATCGCCGGTATCGCCCTGACCACGGGGATGGCGGTCGATGCGAACGTGCTCATCACGGAGCGCATCCGGGAGGAGCTGCGCCTCGGAAAGTCCCCCCGCTCCGCCGTCGACCAGGGCTACGGTCGCGCCTTCTGGTCGATCATCGACAGTCAGCTGACCACCTTCATCGCCGGCGTCGTCCTGCTCCAGTACGGCACCGGGCCGATCAAGGGCTTCGCGACGACGCTCCTGTTCGGCATCCTCACTTCCCTTTTCACCGGCGTCTTCTGCTCGAAGGTGTTCCTCGACTTCATCGTCCGGGGACTTCGGGTTCAGCGCTTTCGGGTGGGCTGACGCGATGGAGATCGTCAAGCCAGGCACGCAGATCGACTTCATGCGGTACCGGGCGCCGGTCATCGCCCTGTCCGGCCTGCTGGTGCTCGCGAGCGCCGTATCGCTGTTCTATCCGGGTCCGAAGTACGGCATCGACTTCGCCGGCGGGACCGAGCTCCAGCTCGCCTTCCCGGAAGGGGTGACCGCCGGCAAGGTGCGGTCGACCCTCGAGGACCTCGGCTACGACCGACCCGACGTGGTCAGCGTCGAGGGGAGCGCCAACGAATACCTCCTGCGGGTCCGGGAGATCAGCGCCCTCGAAGAGGACGACGTCGCCGAGATCGAACGCGCCGTCACCGAGCGTATCGGCGAAACGGAAATCGAAGAGATGCGGGTCTCCCCCGGGGGGGACAAGGTCGCCTACGAGTTCTCCGACGGGGTGGAGATCGCCCTCCTCGAAGAAGCCTTCGACGCCGCCGGGGTCGAGGTTCGCAGCGTCGCCGAGTTCGGCCAGACCCAGGATCACCGCTACGAGGTCTACCTGGTCGGGGTCGCCGACGAAGTCGTCTCCCAGCTGGACGAAGCCCTCGGCGAGCTCGCTCCCGAACCCCCCCGGCGTGTCGAATGGGTGGGGCCGAAGGCCGGGGCGCAGCTACGGGACGCGGCGATCAAGGCGCTGCTCTATGCCATCGCCTTCATCATGGTCTACGTCGCCCTGCGCTTCGACCTCCGGTTCGCGCCGGGGGGCGTCGTCGCCATGCTCCACGACGCGTTCATCACCCTGGGCATCTACGTGCTGCTCCGGAAAGAGGTGAATCTGACCACCGTCGCCGCCTTGCTGACCATCATCGGTTATTCGATCAACGACACCATCGTCGTCTACGACCGGATCCGAGAGAACATGGCGCGGCTTCGGGACAAGTCCCTCTACGAGCTGATCAACATCAGCACGTCCCAGATGCTCTCCCGGACCATCGTCACCTCCGGGACCACGCTGCTCAGCGTCAGCGCGTTCTTCATCTGGGGCACGCCGGTGATCCAGGACATCTGCTTCGCCCTGCTGGTCGGCATCGCCATCAGCACCTACTCGTCCATCTACATCGCCGCCCCGATCACCGAGTTCATGGACCGGCGATTTTTCTCCCGCGCCTGACCCGATTGGTCCGGGCCTCCGGGCCTCCGGGCCGGCGACGGATCGCCTTCCGCTGGCCGATGGCCCGGGCGACGAGTTTGTTTCGTCAATGATTTCGTGACGGGGGTCTGCCCGGGGGTCGGTTCTCGGGCCCGCCGGCGCGTCCGCCGGCCTAGCCTCCCCGGGTGTCCTTCGACGTCCTCGCCTCGGACCCCGCTGCCGCCTCCGAGCTGGGCCGCGCCTGCGGCATCGGGCCCGCCCTGGGGCAGGTGCTGCTCCATCGGGGCCTCGGCGACCCGGACGCGGCGCAGCGTTTCCTCGACCCCCGCCTCTCGAGCTTGACCCCGCCGGAGGCGATGGCGGATCGCGGCGCGGCCGTCGACCGGCTGGCCCGGGCGGTGCGCCGGCGGGAACGGGTCGCCGTGTTCGGCGACTACGACGTGGACGGGACCACCGCGACCGCCGTGCTCACGGAGGTGATCGAAGCCCTCGGCGGCGAGGCGGTGCCCCTCCTGGCGAACCGTTTCGACGGGGGCTACGGGCTCAGTCGGCCCGCCCTGGAGCGTTGCCTGGCGACGGGGGCGCGGCTCCTCGTGACCTGCGACTGCGGGTCGAGCGACCACGAGCGCATCGCGGAGGCGAACCGGCGTGGGGTGGAGGTCATCGTCATCGACCACCACCTTGTTCCCGCCGAGCCCCTGCCCGCCCTGGCCTTCCTCAACCCCCATCGTCCGGAATGCGGGTTTCCCTTTCTGGGACTGGCGAGCGTCGGCCTCGCCCTGGTGGTCGCTGCGGGGCTCCGGGCCGCCCTGGGCGCCCGGCTGGACCTCCGGCGCTGGCTCGACCTGGTCGCCCTCGGGACCATCGCCGACGTCGCGCCGCTCGAAGAAGACAACCGGGCGTTGGTGCGGTCTGGGCTTCGGGTTCTCCGGAGCACGGACCCCCGTCCCGGGCTGGCGGCGCTCCGCGCCCTGGCGGTGCGTCGTCCCTCCCAGCTCGGCGCCCGGGACGTCGCCTTCGGTCTCGCGCCCCGGCTCAACGCCCCGGGGCGTCTGGGGGATCCGATGGCCAGCCTCCGACTCCTTCGGGCCCGAAGCCATGGGGAGGCGCGGGCCTTGGCCGCCGAGCTCGAGCGGGCCAACCAGGCGCGTCGGGAGGTCGAGCGGCGGCTGACCACGGAGGCCCTGGCCCAGGTACCCCTGCCGACACCTTCCGGCGTCGTCGTCTGGGGAACGGACTGGCACCCCGGGGTTCTCGGCATCGTCGCGGCGCGGCTCGTCGATGCTCACGGGGTGCCCGCCCTGGTCCTCGGGGTCGACGGGAAGACGGGTCAGGCCC
>DAPKRP010000879.1:0-1830 GCA_031800515.1 Polyangiaceae bacterium LLY-WYZ-14_1
GGGAAGCCGCCCATCGCCCCGACGCAGGCGCCCAGGAGGAGGCCGCCCATGGCGAGAAATCGCACGCGCACGAGCCACCGGAGCCGAACCGCCAGGAAGTCGGGCATCTCGACGGCGCCCGCAAAGGGCCTGATCGTGGACGCGCTCACCGGGCGGACGCTTGGGTCGCCAGGGGACGGCGAACAGTGGGAATTCCGGATGGAAGGCCCAGAGATCCCTGGATCTTCTTCGGATCAGGGGACGCCTTCGGGGGCACCTCCGCCGGCACGCGGCATCCGAGGCGCCGACGGCTCGGGACGCCCGGGGCGTAGGCGATGCGGGCCCGACGTAGGGCGAGGTCGTAGGCCTAGTGCCTTGCTCGGTACCCCTGCTCGGAAGTTCGGTCCGGGATGACGACGAGGACCGGGCGCCGGTCGCAAGGCGCGGCGCGGCGATGGTTATTCGTCGGCGGCGGTCGCCGCCGCGCCGCGGCGCCCGCCGCTCCGGGTCGCCTTCTTCTTGCCCGCGGGCTTTCCGTTGACCGCTCCGTTGCCCGCCGGGGCCCGACCGGTCCCGCCGGCGGAGGTCTTCGGCGGCAGGAGTCGTTCCGCGAGGGTCGCCGCTTGATCCGTCCGCTCCCAGGTGAAGGTCTTCTCCGAGCGGCCGAAGTGGCCGTAGGCCGCCGTGGGGCGGTAGATCGGACGCATCAGGTCGAGGTGCTCGATGAGCGCCTGGGGACGGAAGTCGAACACCTTCTGCACCGCCGCAGCGATCTTCGCGTCCGGCACCTTCCCCGTGCCGAAGGTGGTGACGAAGACCCCCATGGGCTTCGCGACGCCGATGGCGTAGGCGACCTGGACCTCGCAGCGCCGGGCCAGCTTCGCCGCGACGATGTTCTTCGCGACGTAGCGGGCGAAGTAGCAGGCGCTGCGGTCGACCTTGCTCGGGTCCTTGCCGCTGAAGGCGCCGCCGCCGTGCCGGCCCATCCCGCCGTAGGTGTCCACGATGATCTTCCGCCCGGTGAGCCCGGCGTCCCCGTGGGGACCGCCGACGACGAAGCGACCCGTCGGGTTGATCCAGAACTTCGTCTTGTCGTCGATCATCGCCTTGGGGAGCGCCGGGCGGACGACGTGGTCGACGACCGCTTCCTTGAGCTGGCGATGCTTGATCTCCTCGGCGTGCTGGGTGGAGACCACGACGGCGTCGATGCGCTTCGGGCGGTTGTCCTCGTCGTATTCGACGGTCACCTGGGCCTTCCCGTCCGGGCGGAGCCAGGGCAGGTCGCCGTTCTTGCGAACCCGGGACAACCGCCGGGTCAGCTTGTGGGACCAGGAGATCGGCGCCGGCATGAGCTCCTTGGTCTCGTCGCAGGCGAAGCCGAACATCAGGCCCTGGTCTCCCGCGCCCTGGTCCTTGTAGAGACCGGCGCCGACGTCGACGCCCTGGGCGATGTCTGGGGACTGCTTTTCGATCGCCGAGAGCACCGCGCAGGTATGGGCGTCGAAACCCATCGACGAATCCGTGTAGCCGATATCCTTGATCACCCCCCGAACGAGGTCGGGCAGATCGACCCAGGCGGTCGTGGTGACCTCACCGGCGACGATCGCGTACCCCGTCTTCACCATCGTCTCGCAGGCGACTCGGGCCCGGGGGTCTTGGGCGAGGATCGCATCCAGGACGGCATCGCTCACCGCGTCGCACATCTTGTCCGGATGTCCTTCGGTGACCGACTCGGAGGTGAAAACGTAACCAGCCATGCAGCGCTCCCAGGTGTCCGTTGCGGGGCGCCGGACTAACCCGAGGGGGATCCTCTGTCAAACGTGGCGGAAAGGCGTCAGAGGGTCGGTCGAG
>DAPKRP010000880.1:0-9044 GCA_031800515.1 Polyangiaceae bacterium LLY-WYZ-14_1
GGGGGAGCCGCGGGAACCGCGCCGGGGGACGACGACCTCAGCGCTGGGCTCGGGCGGTTTTCGACGCGGCCGCCGTCCGGCAATCGGTCCGGCCTCTGGTGGGCGCTCGTCTTCGTCGGTCTGGCGGCGGGCCTGGCGGGGCTCGTGGTCTGGCTCCGACCGGACGTCCTCGGCCGGATTCGGGGCGAGCCGGACCCGGCCGAGGAAGCCGCTCGGCAGGCCGCCGCCGCCCGGGAGCAGGAACAGGAGGCGCTCCTCGAAGCCCATCGGGCTCGCTACGGTGATCTCGTCGTCGAGGTCTCCCCCCCGCGCTCCCAGGTGCTGCTCCTCGTCGGCACCGGGCCGGCGACCGCGGAGCAGCTCCCCGTCGGCGTCGCCTACGAGTTCGTCGCCATCGCCGACGGTCGTGCCCCCGCCCGAGCGGTCGTACCGGCGGATGCGGAATGGGAGACGCCGGAGCCCGACGACGCTCCCCGCTACGAGCTCGCGATCCAGGCCGGCCCCCGCACCGACGGGGAGGCGGGCAGCCTGGAGCTCGGCCCGAGCCAGCTTCCCCGGGAGGTCGGCCGGCCCGGGAGCACCCTGGGTACGGTGCGGGTGGTGACCAATCCCCGGGGGGCGAAGGTCTACCTGCTGATCGGCTTCGCCCCGGAGGTCCGGGTGCGGGACCTTCCCACCGACCAGCCGCAGGAGCTCCTGGTCTACCGAGAAGGCTACGAGCCTCGGCGGGTCGTGGTCGAAGCCGATCGCTTCGCCGACGACGGCAGCGGGGAGCGGGTCGCCCGGCTCCGGGTGGACCTGACGCCCCGGGAGGCCGAGGAGTGACGTGACGTATGCGGAGCGATGAGCTCGAAGGCGCCCCCGGAGATGCCGACCGCCCGACCCTGGTCTACGGCTTCGATCCCCTGTGCGGCTGGTGCTTCGCCTTCGCCGAGGGCGTCGCCGATCTTCGCCGAGCGCTCGGGGACGAGGTCGACTGGGAGGTCGCCTGCGGTGGTCTCGTCGTCGGTCCCCGCGTCGCCCCCATCGCCGAGGCTGCCGACTACCTCCGCGCCGGGATGGGCGCCGTGGAAGCGCGAACGCCGGCGCGTTTCGGCGCCGGGTTCCTCGCCCTCCTCGAAGAGGGCACCAGTCTCTTCCTACGAGTGGCCGGGGACGGGCCCGAGGACCTCCTCGTCCCGGTGATGGCGGGCTGGGCCCCACCGGAAGCCGCCCTCGCCGCCGTCCGCCGGGCCCTCGATGAAACCCGTCCTGCCGGCTGACCCCTGCCGTCGACGAGCCGGGTCCGCCGCGGGATGGCGCCGCTTGCCGTCGCGAGCAGCCCGCCTCCGCCGGTCGGCGGGAGTCCGGATGCCTCTTCGCCTCTTCAGACGTCTACGGCGACCTTGGCCCGTTCGACGGCACGCTCGACCTCCGCCCGGATGGTGGCGAGCTGCATGGGGGAGCTCGCCTCGAACCGGAGCACGAGGACGGGTTGCGTGTTCGACGCCCGGACGAGGCCCCAGCCTTCGTCGAAGCGGATCCGGGCGCCGTCGATGGCGACGACCTCCCGGGTCTGGGCGAAGTGCTCCCGAACCTGATCGACCACGGCGAACTTCGTCGCGTCCGGGCAGGCGACCCGGATCTCCGGGGTCGTATGGGTGACCGGCAGGTCTTTTAGCAGGGCGTGGAGCGGCTGGTCGCTCCGGGAGAGCAGCTCGATCAGGCGGAGAGCGGCGTAGATGGCGTCGTCGAAGCCGTAGTAGCGGTCGGCGAAGAACATGTGCCCGCTGACCTCCCCGGCGAGGAGCGCGCCTTCTTCCTTCATCTTCGTCTTGATCAGGGAATGGCCGGTCTTCCACATGATCGGTCGGCCCCCCCGGGCCGCGATGTCGTCGTAGAGGGTCTGGCTGCACTTGACCTCGCCGATGACCGTCGCCCCCGGGCGCCGTTCCAGGAGGTCCCGGGCGAACAGCGCCAGGAGCTTGTCTCCGAAGAGCACCTCGCCTTTGGCGTCGAGGACACCGATACGATCCCCGTCCCCGTCGAAGGCGATGCCGAGGTCGATGCCCTCGTCGGCGATCGTCTGCCGCAGGAGCTCGAGGTTCTCCGGCTGGCTCGGGTCCGGGTGGTGCACCGGGAAGCGGCCGTCCGGCTCGCAGAGGAGGGGGATCGGGTCGAGGCCGAGGGCGCGCATGGCCGCCAGGGCGGCGGGACCCGCCACCCCGTTGCCCGCATCGACGGCGAACCGGAGCGTTCCCCCACCGAGCTCCATGTTCCCCCGCAGGTAGCCGACGTAGGCCGGGAGCAGGTCGACTTCCTCGACGGTTCCGAGGCCGCCGCTGGCGAGGTCCCCGGACTCCATCGACCGGCGCAGGGTCTGGATGTCCTCGCCGAACAGGGAGGCCTTCCCGGTCATCATCTTGAAGCCGTTGTCCTCCGAGGGGTTGTGGCTGCCGGTGATCTGCACCCCTCCGTCGAGGTCGAGATGCCAGACGGCGAAGTACAGCAGTGGCGTCGGCACCTCGCCGATGTCCACCACGTCGAGCCCCGTGCGGCGGAGCCCCGCGACCAGGGCTTCCCGAAGTCGCGGGCTGCTCGGTCGGACGTCCCGTCCCACCGCGACCCGGCCTGCCCCGCGTCCCCGCAACAGGGTGCCGATGGCCTGGCCGAGGGATTGGGTGAAGTCGTCTCCCAGGTCCCGGTCGGCGACCCCTCGGATGTCGTACTCGCGAAAGACGTGCGGGTTGATCTGGGGACCGGTCGTCTCCGAGCCCTGGGTCGTCCTGGTCATCCGATGCGCCTCCTTCGGAGAGGCGTCGATACCACAGGCGGGCATCCAGGACCGGTGGGCGTCCTCACCGGTCAGGGACCGAGCGCTTCCCAGGCGATCAAGCCCAGGCCCAGAGGCATGAGGTAGACGGCGAAGATCCAAAGGCGGCCTGCCACGACCAGCCGACGCAGGACGAGCAGGGCCAGCAGACCCGAGGCGAAGGCGACCCCGGCGCCGACGGTGGCCCCGGTGCCCAGGGCTCCCAGCTCGTCGAGATCCCGAAGCTCGAGCACGGTCGCGCCGACGATGGCGGGGATGGAGAGCAAGAAGGAAAAGCGGAAGGCCTCGACGGCGGACAGGCCCACCGCCATGCCGACCACGATGGTGGCGCCGCTCCGGCTGACCCCCGGCATGACGGCGAGACCCTGGGCCAGCCCGATCAGAAGGAAGGCCCCGAGGGACAAGCGCGGGACGCTTCGGGTGGCGTCGGTGGCGACGGCCCGGGTGGCCATCAGGGAGGCCGCCGTGACCAGGAAGGACGCCCCGACGAGCGCCGGGTGCTCGGACCAGGCGCCGAGGCGGGGGGCCAACAGCAGGCCGACGACCCCGGTGGGCACGGTCGCCACCACGACCCCGAGCATGGTTCGACCGGCGTCGGTTCGCAGATAGGCGGTCGGCCGTCGGAGGCCCTGAATCGTCTCCCGTGCGAGCCGCCAGAGGTCCGGGCCGAGGACGACGCAGGTCGCGAGGAGCGTCGCAGCGTGGACCAGGATCACGAAGGACAGGGGCACGGAATCCTCCCCGTCGCGCCCGAAGACCCAGCCGCCCACGATGACGTGGCCGCTGCTCGACACCGGGAGAAACTCCGTCAGCCCTTGGAGCAGCCCGAGCCAGGCCCCTTCCCACCAGTCCACGGCGCGGAAGCTGTCAGAACCTCGCCTGAAGGGCGAGGGTGCCGACCAACGCGTCCCGGTTCGGGACCGCGGCCTGTCCGTAGCGGAAGTCCCGGAAGGTGTTCCGAATCCAATCCGCCTTCACCAGGAGCTCGAAGCCGTCGAGGAACCCGAGGGCGCGCCCCTCGTCGTCCGGCGGGGCGACCCAACGGAGTTGGGCCCCGACGGTCCAGCTCGAAAACGGAGAAAGCTCTCGGTCGCCGGTGAAGTACTGGCCCCGGGGATCCCGCGCGTAGTCGTCGGAGTAGAAGATGGCGCCGGTCTGGTCGTAGTAGCGTCCCCGCACCCGCAGGCGGAGGGTGTCCCCTAGGGTCTGCTCCCAGGCGAGCTCGGCGGTCAAGCTCTGGACGTCCCAGGAATCCCGGTAGGCTCGGCCGAAGGCCTGGAGGGCCGCCTGGACGGGCTCCAGCCAGATCCGGACCCCCAGGCCGAGGGCGAAGCGCGCTCGGTGCTCCGGGTGGTTTTCCTGGGCGGCGGCTCGGCCGAGCCAGACCGCTCGGTAAGGGTTGCCCTGATAGCCTTCGAGGACCTGCGCCGTCCCGACGAGCTGGGTGGCGAGGACCGGCGTCCAGGCTTGGGTCCAGCCGCCCTGGAAGGTCTGGAGGGACAGCTCCTGGGCCACTCGGTCGTCCGCGGTGAAGCAGCCGTCGGAGGACGGCAGGCGTTGCCGGTCGACGGCCTCCGTCGCCCCTGGCTGGGCGAGGTTGCACACCTGGTCGAAGCCTCGACCATAGCTGAGCTCGAGGGCGGTGTTCCGGTCGAAGAGCTCGGTCCGCCCGGTGACGCTCAGGCTGTGGGAGCGGTAGTCGTTTTCCGTCCCGTAGGCGTAGGTGCCGGTCACGCTCGACCGGTCGTCCCGCAGGGTCAGGGAGCCCCCTACGACGTTCCTCAGGTCGTAGAGGCGGGTGGCGCTGGTGATCGCGTCGACGCCGCCGCCGCCGGAAGGGGCGTCGACCACCACCACGCTCGCCCCGGTGACGACGCCGGCGGACCAGCTCGCCGCGAGCTCGACGTGGTCGTCGAGGGCCGCCGCCACCGTCGCCGACGGATTGACCACGGTGATCTCCAGGGGACCGCCGCTCTCCCGGTAGACGGTGGTCACCGCGTCGGCCCGAACCTCCTGGCCCTGGGCGTCCGGCGCTGGGCCGACGCCGGCCAGGATCCCACCGACGAGCAGCGCGACCACCGGCCGCCGGGGCCTCCAGAAGGGGGCGGTCAGTTGCATCCGCAGCCGCCGCCCCCGACGCCGCCGGCGCCGAAGCTCGCCTCCCGGTTGGTGAAGACGTGTTCCTCGTGGGCGGCGACGGGGGCGTCGCTTCCGAAGGTCATCGCCGGCTCCGCGAGATGCTCCTTGTCTTCCGGGCGCACGGTCCGGCAGCCCGTGGCGGACAAGGCGATCAGCGCCGCCCCGGCGACGAGGCGCCGGGCCGAGCTACTAGAAAAACACCGTGATGCCACCGCTCAACTCTTCCTGGGGGATGTGCTCGTCGGCCTCGAACAAGGCGTAGGCTCGGATTTCGATGCGCAGAACGATCCGGTAGCGGAACCCGATGCGCAGCCCACCGCCCCCGTAGAGGACGGGCAGCCCGCCCCGGTCCAACAGAAAGACGTCCGCGTTCGGGTCGCTCAGCGCGTAGCCACCGCCGGCGACGACGTAGGGGATCACCGGTGACCGAGGGAACAGGTTGACCAGCCCCCCGACGGTTCCGAGAAAGAGCTGCCCGGCGGAGGCGACGGAGGCCGCGGCGGTCAGCTCGATGCCGAAGCGCTCGTCTAGGTAGATGGTCGGGCGGAGGGCGACGAAGCCACCGCCCCCGCGGATCCCGAAGGTCGTCCCCAGCAGTCCGAAGGTCGCCGACAGCTCGACCCGGGCGCCGATGAGCGGGGGAACGGCGAAGGGACCCCGGCTCGGCAGGTCGGCGCCGGGTTCCTCTGCCGGGTCGAAGACGTAGACCGTCTCCCCCAGGATCCAGCCCGTGGTCCCGTCCGGGAGCTCGACGGACAGCCAGAAGCCCCGGGTCGACCGGCCGGTCACGGGAAACACCTCGCCCTGCCGGGCCCGGTATCGACGCCGAAAGCTCGCCGCCGGGCCCGCCCGGACGGCGGTATCGACGACGACCACCCGGGCGTGGGGATCCGGGGGCGATGCCGACCCCGGCTGGTCGGGCGCCCCCTGGGCCTGGGCGAGCCCAGGGGTGCCCAGCAGGACGAGCACGCCGAGGGTCGTCGCGGCCAACGCCGAGGCACCCTTGATCATCGCCGCCGCCGAGGTCATCGAACCCCCGACGCGATCCAATCCAGCACGAGCTCCGCCTCCGGCGAGTTGGTGTCGAAGACCACCCGGGGATGGGAGGCGAGCCCGGTCGGTCGCCGGTAAAAGGGGCTGCTCTCCGGGTCGCTGCTCACCGTGACCCGAACCCGTTCCAGGTTGTCGACGTAGGAGGGCGGGACCGTGGTGACCGGTATGCCGTTCTCGCAGGTCGGCGGGGGATCGGTCTCCGCGTCGACGCGAAGGCGGAGCGCCGACCGGGCGGCGTGGCAGGCTCCCGCCTCCCCGGGCCCGCCGGAAGCGCAGCGCAGGGCGCTCACCACCTGGGGTTGCACCGCGCAGAAGTAGACGTCGTCGCTCAGCTGAACATCCGGCGGGACGAAGTCGTCCCCGGGGTCGATGGTGAGGCACCCCGCCCCAGATAGGCCGCAGGTCGCGGCGAGCAGGCCCGGCAGAAGCGCACGTCCCAGCGGGCGCGGCCGCCTCCTCGGCGCCCGGGGATGGATGGACCGGGGATTCACCGCGGGAAGGTACGGGCGGCTTTCGCCCACCATCAATCCCTCGACCCTCGCTTCGGTAGACCGTTGGTGGCACGTTCGGCCCGGTCCATGCGGGAAACATGGAATGCGGCCAAGGTCGGCCTGCTCGTGGTCGGGATGCTCGGTCTCGGCTGGTTCGCCTACCGGGCGGTCGAGGAAGGGGTCGGCGGGCCGGGCGGCTACCGCCTCTATGCTCTGTTCGAAGACGCCCGGGGCCTCATCCCGAAATCCCGGGTCCTGATCGCCGGGATCGACGTCGGCTACATCCGAAAGATCTCCCTGGTCGAGCGGCAGGCCCGGGTCGACCTCGAGATCACCGAAGGCATCGAGATCCACGAGGACGGGAGCATCTCCCGGGAGTCCGCCTCGATCCTCGGGGAGGCGATCCTGGTCATCGACCCGGGCAGCCGGGACGCCCCGTTGCTCGAGCCCGGGGACCGGATCCCGACCGCCCCCGGGGCGCCGAGCACGGACGAGATCCTGTCCAGCGTCGGTCGCACCGCGGAAAGCGTCGAGTCCATCGCCGCCCAGGTGGAGCGGGTCTTCGGGACCGAGGAGGGGGGGCAGCTGATGCAGCAGGCCCTGGTCAACCTCGCGGAGGCCCTCGAGGCGGTCAACCGGACGATCCGGGCCAACGAGCAGGTCGTCGGAAACACCCTCGCCAATCTCGAGGCCACGACCAACCAGGCGGGCCCGCGGATCGTCCGTATTCTGGACAACGTGGAACGGGTGACCTCCGACCTCCGGGTCCTCGCCGAGGCCAGCGAGGGCGAGCTCGACGCCCAGGGGGGTGCGGTGGCGGGCACCGTCGCGTCCCTTCGGCGGTCCTCCGACGAGCTCGAGAGCGTCCTCGAGGACGTCCAGGAGGTCACCGGCCGCATCGCGCGGGGGGAGGGGACCGTCGGCCGGCTGACGGAGGACGAGACCCTCATCGACGAGGTGGAGGGGACCGTCCGGGACATCGGCGATTTCGTCGGGCCCATCGCTCGGCTCCAGACCATCGTCGAGCTCCGCAGCGAGTGGAACTTCCTCGCCAACACCCTGAAGAGCTACGTCTCCCTGAGGCTCCAACCCCGGGAGGACCGCTATTACCTCATCCAGTTCGTCAACGATCCGCGGGGCCAGACGAGCTTCACCGAGACGACGATCCGGCGGAGCCCGCCGGGGGACGAAGAGGTCCCGATCCAGCAGGAGACCCGGGTCACCACCACCGACGACTTCCGGTTCACCGTCATGCTGGCGAAGCGGGTCGCCTTCGCGACCTTCCGCTTCGGGATCTTGGAGTCGACCGGCGGCGTCGGCACCGACCTCCATTTCTTCCGAGACGCCCTCGAGTTCAACGTCGACCTCTTCGCCCTCGGGGAGCAGGCGGTGCCCCGGCTCCGGGTGCGGGCGGCCTACGAGGTCGTGTCGAAGCTGTGGATCCTGGCCGGCGCCGACGACGTCTTCGACGAGGATGCGGACTTCTTCCTCGGCGCCCAGCTGCGCTTCAACGACGAAGACCTGAAGTCGATCCTCCCCTTCGCCGGCACCTCGACCCTGGCGGGTGGGGGCGCCTGAGATGCCCCCCGCCGGCGCCCGTTCCGGCGAGGCACACCGGTCGGCGTCCCGGAAGGGGAATCCGGTCCCCTCCGGCGGCCGGCGGGTCGGCTTCGTCGCCGCCCTCTTCTATCCCCTCCGGGGTGCGTCCTTCGTCTACATCCGCCACCCGGGGCTCATCCGGATCTGGATCTTCCCGATCCTGCTCACCGTCCTCGCCCTGGGGGGCCTGGTCTGGGGGGCGACGGTGCTGGGGCCCGACCTCGTCGAGGCCTTGGTGGCGGCGCCCCCTCAGGACGACGACGGCCTGGGCCTGGTCCTCCTGCGGTTGCTCTACGGGACCGCCGAGGTGATGGCGGGGCTCGTCGTCGGGCTGGTCGGGCTGCTCCTGGTGGTGGTCCTCCTGCCGGTGCTGGCGGCGCCCTTCAACGATGCCCTCAGCGAGGCCGTCGAGCGGCTGGCGACGGGGCGGGGAGCGCCGCCGTTTTCCCTGGGCAAGCTCGTTCGGGACGTGGTCCGGAGCCTCGGCTACGAGCTCGGAAAGCTGTTCATCTGGCTGGCGGCGATCCTGCCTCTCCTGCTCCTGTCCCTGCCGTTTCCCGTCCTCGGCCCGGTCGTGGGGCCCGCCTCCCTGGGGATCACCTGGCTCTTCTTCGGCCTGGACTACGTGGACTGGCCGGCGGCCCGGCGGGACGCGACCCTCGGCGACCGCGTCGAGACGGTGAAGAAGCACGTGCGGCCCCTCGTCGGACTGGGCATCGGCGTTTGGTTTCTGGTCCACGTGCCGTTCGTGAACCTGCTGTTCATGCCCGCCGCGGTCGCCGGCGGGACCCTCCTGTTCCTCGACCTCGATGGTGGGTCGTCGTCCCCGGACCCACCCGGCTAGCCGGCTGCTCGCGGCGGCGTGCTGTCCTGTTTCACGGTTGCTACCTTACCGTCCTCCTTCCGGACACCTGCCCTGACCCACCCGATGCGCGTCCCCCTCACCCTGC